>NZ_NEJZ01000029.1:0-46501 GCF_002113215.1 Pseudomonas sp. B15(2017) | reverse complement strand
ACGAGCGGCCTCATCTGTCGCTGAAATACAAAACACCCGATGCGGTGCATCGGGCGTTTTGAGGCTGAAACAGGTGTAAACCTATTTCAGGACTAGACAGCTGAAACAGGTGTAAACCTATTTCAGGACTAGACACTGCGATTTCACAGCATTTGCAAATTTCGGTTCGGTCGATCACAGCTGCACTCCGGCACATTTGCAGGAATGTATTCATGATTCGCCAACTCAGGCGCGCGGGTTCAGGCGATATTGAAAGTTTGTTGAAGAATGATTCAGTCGCTGGAAAAGATAGCTTCTGTCGCAAGAGCCGTCAGAGTAGGGAGAGCGCTGGTTTGCATGCGAGATGAGCGCTCCCTCCGGCTACGGATGCCTGGGTCTAAATTTTCACAGTGAGTTGTTCATACGTCTTGTGGTCGTCTCCAGTGCGAACAGGCGTTGCGGCGTGGGACGACTGATACGTCCAACTCGCTGATGCGAGAGCTGCTGATCAATCTCGGGTATCCGCACAGCGGAACGGTGAAGAACCTTGATCCGGGCGATCCTGACTCATTCTTGTAAAATCCTGGGTCAGGCGCTTATTGGCTGCGATGGATTTTGTTCCATTCGTCGCCGATTTCGCGATCTCCCTTTTAAATAGTGTGGATATTTAATGGGTTACGGATTTTATTAACCATCCGGTTATCAAAAATACGTTGTTACAAGACGAATAAGTCAGTAATATCCGCCCCGCGTTCACCACCACGGTTTATGCATTTTTAAATCCCAAGCTTCCATCAGCTGCTTGGGATTTTTTTTGCCTGCTATTTGCCTTTCCCACACCTCTGCCCGTTTCTCGTCTCGCTCGCTCCTGTTTCCGGGAAGGGTGACAGGCAAGTCCACACTTTTTCGACTACTACTGTCAGGCGGATTTCAACTCTGCCGGACGGGAGCACATCGATGCTGGTTCACTGGTTTCTTGCGGCGATACATTTACTGGCATTTGCCATGGGTTTCTGGGCGGTGTTGACCCGTGGGACGTCTTTCAGCCGCCTGGCGTCCGGCTCGGGTGTGGTGGGGCGCGTATTGCTTGCCGACAATCTATGGGGGCTTTCGGCGCTGGTGTTGCTTATCACCGGTGGCATGCGGGCTTTTGTAGGTTATGAGAAGGGAACCGATTACTACCTGCACCAGCCGCTGTTCCATCTAAAGATGATGTTGTTTGTGCTGATTCTGCTTCTGGAGCTTTTGCCGATGATCACCCTGATCAAATGGCGCGTGGCCAAGGCGCGCGGCACTGCCCCTGATACTGGGCGAGCAAAGGTGTTCGCGCGGATCAGTCATGCCGAAGCGCTGCTGTTGATATTGATGGTCGTGGCGGCTACCGGGATGGCGCGTGGCGTCACATTTGGTTAAGCAGGCGAGATTCCCGGCTGCTATTCGGAAATGTCCGACAGCCAGCCCATTGAATGAAGGTTAGTATCGGTTGCGAAAAGGCTTGAGGCAGGAAGGGGCGTGGCGCGCGCCGTCACCAGGGAGGTGGGGGAATGGCAATACGGCGCTTGAATCTTTAGCCAGTCATTGCGCGCAGGCAAAACTGGCTACTGACTACGATAGGGCTCAGGGCGTTTGTGGCTTGTCCGGTGCGGTCAGGCCAGCCTGGATGCGCTGGTAGATTTCTTCCCGGTGCACTGCAACGTTCTTTGGAGCATTGATGCCGATTCGAACTTGCTGGCCGCTGACGCCAAGAATGGTGATCGTGATGTCATCACCAATGTTTATGCTTTCACCGACTTTGCGGGTGAGTATCAGCATGGTCTTCTCCTTGATTGCTTTGTAGGGCACCTGATTCAGACAGTGCAGAGGTCGGTGGTACGTATAGATTAGTGCGAAGTCTTACTGTTTGGGTGCCTCTTTCTGACGCGCAGCAGCGGCATTAATTCCCAGCGCGTAACTATACAGGGGCCGCCAGCATCAATCTCGTAGTTTTGTGCCCATTTTGCGGGGCTCCGAAACTATTCTCGAATGTTAAGATCGCCGCTTTGAAAATTCAGAGGGAAGCGTTGTGCGCAAATTGGTCTGGGTAGTCGCGGCACTGGCACTGGCAGGATGTGGCGAAGGCAAGAGTGTGGATGCGCAAAAGCCGAAACCGGCGGTGGTAACGGCGCCTGCTGCGGTGGGCCCGCAGTGGGATCTCGAAGTGCGCGGTGAAACACCTCAAGCCGTCAGCGACCTCAGCGGCTGGCTGATCGAGCATGGCTTTGTGGCCAGTGTCATCAAGGACGCCAGCGGCAAGACCCGGATTCTCCTTGGCCCTTTCAATTCGAAGGCTGACGCCGAGGCGCGTCAGGCGGATGTGGATGCCGCGCTGATCAAGGCGAAGAAGCAGAACATCGAGACGCTGGTACTTGCGCGCACGGCCGCGCAATAAGCGATCCATTCGGCGGAGCTGACTAAAGGGTGTCTCACGTGATTCGTTTTTAAAGCCATCACTGAAGATACTCAAAAGGAGCTCCGCATGGCCTCCACCAATCCTTACAAGTTGTTCGACGTTGTTTTGCGTCACAAGCAGCAGTTGAGCCCGCATCTCATGCGAGTCACGCTCGCAAGCCCCGCTGTCACCGAGATGGCAACCTGGGCACCGGATCAGCGAGTGAAACTGTTTTTTCCGGCAGCAGACGGTTCGCCCGCCAGGCTTTCTGAGGGGGAGGGGTGGTATGCCCGGTTTCGCTCGATGCTGGTTGATCGTCGCCCGGTGATGCGCACCTACACCATCCGTCATTTGCGCGCTGAGTCAGGTGAGGTCGATATCGATTTCGTCCTGCACGGCGAGACCGGCCCGGCCTCCCGATGGGCGTTGCGAGCACAGCCCGGCGAGTCGATGCAGATCCTGGCCCCCGACAGCCAATTCTCGGCACAAGAGGCGGGGGGATTTGAATGGAAGCCTCCGCAAACGCTCAAGCAACTTCTCCTGGTCGCCGACGCGACAGCATTGCCGGCCGCCATGGGAATTCTGGAAGAGCTGGCGACTCTGGCTGAACCGCCGCAGACTCAGGCGTTTTTTGAAGTCGAAAGTCGTGAAGACATGTTGGCCGTTCCTGACTGGCCCGGGCTTTCGGTGCAATGGCTGATTCGCGATCACGCGGCTGCGGGTACGTTGATGGTGGAGGCTGTGCGGCAGGCGACGTTGCCTGTTGACGCATCGCCGGTTGGGCAAGCGGTCGAACTGGCGGATGTCGACATCGAAGAAGAGATTCTGTGGGAGATCGCCGATACGGCCAGCGAGGGATTCTATGGTTGGGTCGCAGGAGAATCCGCGGCGGTCATGAGCCTGCGCAAATACCTGATAAAGGAGCGCGGCATCCCTCGCGAATCACTCAATCTGATGGGTTACTGGCGTTACAACAAGTCCGGCGGTTGAGCAAAAAAAGGCCTTGAGTTTATCGCTCAAGGCCTTTTCTTTTGATCAAGCAATCATCCGCAGGCTTTTAGGTTCACCGGACCGACGAAATCGTTGCCGCGTCCCATCACACACGCCACGCTCTGGTTTCGCTGGCGTTCCCAGTCTTGCACCGGGTAAGTCTTGTCCCAGGCTTCGTACAATTGCCGATCCTGCTTCGACAAGCGCAAGCCATATTGTTTGCTCATGTAAAAGTAGGTGCGGGCGATCATGCCGCGAATCGAAGGGCGGGGCATGACCTTCTTTGCCTTGAAGTCAACCTGTGTCAGGCATGAGCCGTACTGACCTTTTTCGACCGGCAGCCAACCGTAGCTGAAATTACTGCGGTCACCATTCACCTCGCCGATGCTCGGCACCAGATTGTGCAGGTCGGCTTCGGCTTTCTGATAACTCGGGTCGTAGCGGGTGCAATTCTTGCGTCCGCCTTCCTGCCAGCATTGGCGCTGATGGCCGAACTGCCAGGCCGGAACAATGTGCTCCCATTCGATGCGGGCCGCTCGCTTGGCGTTCTTGCGCGGGACATAGCCGCAGGCGGCCAGATCGACTTTGTTGCCGGTGTATTTGCACCCGCAATAGAACTCGGTGGATTGTGGGGCGTAGAGCTTCCAGGCGACCTTCTTGGCCTCGGTGAAAGTACGCGGCGCGCCAGCTTGCGCACCCACGGAAATGAACAGCAACAGCACAGCAGCAAAACGCAGAATCATTGAATCAATCTTCCTTCGGCACAACCCAGAAAATCTGCACGCCGCCATCGTCGCGGTAGGCGAGGGTGACGTTGTCGTTTTCGTCGATCTCTTCCAGCAAGCGCTCCCACTCATCCACCGGTTCGTCCGGAAGGCGGAAGATCAGTGCGGCTTTGGCTTTTTGTGCGGTGGGGGAGTTGATGATTTTCTGAACGCGCATGCCCATGCGTTCGTAAGCGTCAGGAGCATCAGGGGAAGTGACCACGAGGTTATCCTTATTAAGCTGTACGTGCATACAGTATTTAACTGTAGGCATTTTCGCAACTGCTTAAAATTCAAGAAAATCCTCTGACAATGGTTTTCCGGTTTTGATGTCACGCAGATGAAATTTTTCTTTGAGCGAGGCGGGAGCTTCACCCTCCGTCAGGTTGACGAAGGGTGAAACCAGTGGCCGATCAGGAAAGGATCGGACGAAGGCAAATCAATATTCCCAGAACATCCGTTGCAGCTCTTTGCTGTCGTTGGTCTTGGTCAGCGCGACCATGGCCAGGATGCGGGCTTTCTGTGGGTTCAGGTCGTGAGCCACCACCCAGTCGTATTTGTCATCAGGCTGTTCGGCGTTACGCAGGACGAAACCGCCGGCATTGACGTGTGACGAGCGAATGATCTGCACGCCGTCCTTGCGCAGCGCTTGCAGGGTCGGAACTACGCGGGAGGAAACGGAACCGTTGCCGGTGCCGGCATGGATGATCGCCTTGGCGCCGGACTGGGCGAGAGCCTTGTATGCGGTGTCGCTGACATTGCCATAGGAATAGGCGATCTCTACATCAGGAAGGCTCTTGATGTTCTTGATATCGAACTCCGAATCCATGGTGTGGCGCTTGGCTGGCAGACGGAACCAGTAGGATTTGCCTTCAACCACCATGCCGAGCGGGCCCCAGGCGCTTTTGAAGGCTTCGGTCTTGATGTTGATCATCTTGCTGACATCGCGACCCGACTGGATTTCATCGTTCAGGGTCACCAGTACGCCTTTGCCGCGAGCCTCTTTGCTGCTGGCGACGGCCACGGCGTTGTACAGGTTCAGCATGCCGTCCGCCGACATGGCAGTGCCCGGGCGCATGGAGCCGACGACGATGATCGGCTTGTCGGTTTTTTCCACCAGGTTCAGGAAGTACGCGGTCTCTTCCAGTGTATCGGTGCCGTGGGTGATGACGATGCCGTCGACGTCTTTGCTGTCGGCCAGTTCGGAAACGCGACGACCCAGTTGCAGGAGGTTTTCGTTGGTGATGCTTTCCGAGGCGATTTGCATGACCTGTTCGCCACGCACATTGGCCAGCGTACTCAGTTCGGGGATGCCGGCGATCAATTGTTCGATGCCCACTTTCGCAGCCTGATAGGTCGCGCTATTGGCTGCACTGGCGCCAGCGCCGGCGATGGTGCCACCGGTGGCCAGTACCACCACGTTGGCCAGTTTGGCCTGGGTTTCAGCTTCTTTTGCCTGGAGGGCGGTGGGCAGGAGCAGGAGAAGGGCCAAAGCGCCCGGAACGAAACTCTTCAAAGCAGATGTCATTATTTTTCTCTCTAGTAGTGAGACGGTGCTGATGCAGGTTCATCTAGATGCGCCCCGGGCCAATCTGAATGCCAGGGGTGCAGGTAGGGAGCAGGATCTGTACCAGTCGTAATCTGCTTCAGAGAAATGTTTAACCTTATGATTTAAATCAATATTTATTCGAAGGCTGGCTGTGAACTTCCGTCACTCATCCGGGTTTCCGAACGCGGGATGTTTTCTTGTTCGGCTCACCGAAAAGGACTACGAATCTCGTCCACAGCCTGAGCTGGCAGCTTTTCAGATCTCAGCTAAAGAAAACGGTGCGTTAGCCGATGCGTCTTGATAGGGATCCAATTTTTCAGGAGTTCAAATGTCATTGACTATCGGTTTGCCAAATCCCGGCGCGGTCACTATCGGCGGAAAAACGGCTGCTACGATCAATGCAATGAGTGAAGCTGAAGCCGACGCGTCTGCTCAGGCACTGGGTATCGAGAAGGTTGAAAGCAATCAGGTCAGAACCGGTGGTCCTGCCCAGGAAGCAAGCGCGCGCGAGGCTGAAGGCGGTGACAATCTGAGCGTCACTATCAAGACGCTGTTGAAACGCATGCAGGAATTGCAAAAGCAGCTTCAGGAGCAGCAACAGCAACTGGCTGCCGCGCAGGCTGCGAGTTATCCAACACCCGAAGCCAAGTCGCAAGCGGTGATGTCAATCCAGGGGCAGATCGCCCAAACCAGCGGTGCGCTGCTGGAGGTCTCCGCAGCACTGGTCAAGGAAATGTCGAAGGGCTCCTCCGCCGGTAACGTGGTCAACACCACGGCTTGAGCACTCCAAGGGCGGATCGATGGATTCGCCCTGCAACGCAATACCGATTTCTGATTGTTGACAAATGTCGGCGTGATTCGCATAGTTCGGTCTACGCAAACGTTTGCGCGGCCTTCGCGATGATTGATCGTCGTGGGGTGCAGCGAGCTTACGCCAGTGCAAGCGTTGCTCACAATAATCATAAGATCGGAGTGAACCCATGAAGCTGCCATTCGCTGGACGTCTTCTTGCTGTCGCCATGCTGGCTGCCGCATCCGCCGCACTGCCTGTCTCTTCGGCTTTCGCCGAATCCCCTGAAAAACCCAAAGTCGCCCTGGTCATGAAATCCCTGGCCAACGAGTTCTTCCTGACCATGGAAGACGGTGCCAAAGCCTACCAGAAAGAACATTCCGCCGATTTCGACTTGATCTCCAACGGCATCAAGGACGAAACCGATACGGCGGGGCAGACGCGCATCGTCGAGCAGATGATTCTGGCGAAGGTCAACGCTCTGGTCATCGCACCGTCTGATTCGAAGGCGATGGTGCCGGTGATCAAAAAGGCGGTCGATGCCGGTATCACCGTGATCAACATCGACAACCAGCTCGATCCGGCCGTGATCAAAAGCAAAAACATCAGCGTTCCGTTCGTAGGTCCGGACAACCGCAAGGGCGCGCGTCTGGTGGGCGAATACCTGGCCAAGCAACTGAAGGCCGGTGACGAAGTCGGCATCATTGAAGGTGTCTCCACGACGACCAACGCCCAGCAGCGTACTGCTGGCTTCAAGGATGCGATGGAAGCTGCGCAGATCAAGGTTGTTTCCCTGCAGTCCGGCGATTGGGAAATCGACAAAGGCAACAAGGTGGCCGCTTCGATTCTCAGCGAATACCCGGACGTCAAGGCGCTGCTGGCCGGTAACGACAGCATGGCCGTGGGTGCTGTTTCCGCCGTGCGCGCTGCCGGCAAGGCCGGTCAGGTGCAGGTTGTCGGTTATGACAACATCAATGCCATCAAGCCAATGCTGAAGGACGGCCGCGTTCTGGCGACTGCCGACCAGTACGCCGCGAAACAAGCGGTGTTTGGCATCGAGACCGCGCTGAAAATCATCAAGGGCGAGAAAGTCGACAGTGGTGCAAATGGCGTGATCGAAACGCCGGTCGAGCTGGTCACCAAATAAGTCCTTTGGCGACACAACGGCGCTCGTCCGTCCGGGCGAGCGCATGGAGATTTTTATGTCAGTTTCCGCTCCGAACGCTGTCCTCTCGGTCAGCGGTATCGGCAAGACCTACGCGCAACCGGTTCTGACCGGCATCGACCTGACGTTGATGCGCGGTGAAGTACTGGCGCTGACCGGTGAGAACGGTGCCGGCAAAAGCACCTTGTCGAAGATCATCGGCGGGCTGGTCACACCCACCACCGGTCAGATGCAGTTCCAGGGCAAGGAATATCGCCCCGGCAGTCGCACGCAAGCTGAAGAGCAGGGTGTGCGCATGGTCATGCAAGAGCTCAATCTGCTGCCGACGCTTTCGGTGGCGGAGAACCTGTTCCTCGACAATCTGCCGAGCAACGGTGGCTGGATCAGCCGCAAGCAACTGCGCAAGGCCGCCATCGAAGCCATGGCTCAAGTCGGCCTCGATGCCATCGATCCGGACACACTGGTCGGCGAGCTGGGCATCGGTCACCAGCAAATGGTCGAGATCGCCCGTAACCTGATCGGCGATTGTCATGTGCTGATTCTCGACGAGCCGACCGCGATGCTGACCGCCCGCGAAGTCGAGATGTTGTTCGAGCAAATCACCCGGTTGCAGGCGCGCGGCGTCTCGATCATCTACATCTCTCACCGTCTCGAAGAACTGGCCCGGGTCGCACAGCGCATTGCCGTGCTGCGCGACGGCAACCTGGTTTGCGTCGAGCCGATGGCCAATTACAACAGCGAGCAACTGGTCACCCTGATGGTTGGCCGCGAGCTGGGCGAGCATATCGATCTGGGGACTCGCCATATCGGCGCGCCGGCCTTGACGGTCAAAGGCCTGACCCGCTCCGACAAGGTTCGCGACGTGTCCTTTGAAGTGCGCGCCGGTGAGATTTTTGGCATTTCGGGGCTGATCGGGGCAGGGCGCACCGAGCTTTTGCGGCTGATCTTCGGCGCCGACGTCGCGGACAGCGGCACGGTGGCGCTCGGTTCGCCGGCCAAAACGGTGAGCATTCGTTCGCCCGTCGATGCTGTGCGCAACGGCATCGCCTTGATCACCGAAGATCGCAAGGGCGAAGGCCTGCTCCTGAGTCAGTCGATCAGCGCCAACATTGCCTTGGGTAACATGCCGGAAATTTCCAGCGGCGGGTTCGTCAACAACGGCGATGAAACGAAGCTCGCGCAGCGGCAGATCGACGCCATGCGCATCCGCAGTTCCAGCCCGACCCAGTTGGTGTCCGAGTTGTCCGGTGGCAACCAGCAAAAAGTCGTGATCGGGCGCTGGCTGGAGCGCGACTGTTCGGTGCTGCTGTTCGACGAGCCCACTCGCGGTATCGATGTCGGCGCCAAATTCGACATTTATAACCTGCTTGGTGAACTGACCCGTCAGGGCAAGGCGCTGGTTGTGGTGTCCAGCGACCTGCGCGAGCTGATGCTGATCTGTGATCGCATTGGCGTGCTGTCGGCAGGGCGCCTGATCGACACTTTCGAGCGCGACAGCTGGACCCAGGACGACTTGCTTGCTGCCGCGTTCGCCGGCTACCAGAAACGTGATGCGTTGCTCAACGAAGCAGCGCCTAGGGATCTCCCATGAAAACTGCATCTTCCGCCGGCAAATCCAGTGGCAATTTCTACGGCCTCGGCACTTATCTGGGCCTGGCCGGCGCCTTGCTGGCAATGATTGCGCTGTTCTCGGTCATGAGCAGCCATTTCCTGTCGTACAACACCTTCAGCACTCTGGCCAACCAGATTCCCGATCTGATGGTTCTGGCGGTGGGCATGACGTTCGTCCTGATCATCGGCGGGATCGACCTGTCGGTAGGCTCGGTATTGGCACTCGCGGCATCCACTGTCAGCGTGGCGATTCTTGGCTGGGGCTGGAGCGTACTGCCGGCTGCCTTGCTGGGTATGGCCGTCGCGGCGTTGGCCGGCACAGTTACCGGCTCGATTACCGTGGCGTGGCGAATTCCATCATTCATCGTGTCTTTGGGTGTCCTGGAAATGGCCCGTGGCCTGGCCTATCAGATGACCGGTTCGCGCACCGCCTATATCGGTGATTCCTTCGCCTGGCTTTCGAACCCGATTGCCTTCGGCATTTCGCCATCGTTCATCATTGCCTTGCTGGTCATTTTTATTGCCCAGGCCGTTCTGACCCGTACCGTGTTCGGTCGCTACCTGATCGGCATTGGCACCAACGAAGAAGCGGTGCGGCTGGCAGGAATCAATCCAAAACCCTACAAGATCCTGGTGTTCAGCCTGATGGGGCTGCTCGCCGGCATTGCGGCACTGTTCCAGATTTCCCGGCTGGAAGCAGCCGACCCGAACGCCGGTTCCGGCCTGGAGCTACAAGTGATCGCCGCTGTGGTGATCGGCGGTACCAGCCTGATGGGCGGGCGTGGTTCGGTGATCAGTACCTTTTTCGGCGTGTTGATCATCTCCGTGCTGGCGGCCGGTCTGGCGCAGATTGGCGCGACCGAGCCGACCAAGCGCATCATCACCGGTGCGGTGATCGTGATCGCCGTGGTGCTCGACACCTACCGCAGTCAACGCGCAAGCCGACGGGGCTGATAAATGGCAACGATCAAGGATGTGGCGGCACTTGCAGGAATTTCCTACACGACCGTGTCCCACGTAGTAAACAAGACCCGACCGGTGAGCGAAGAAGTGCGGCTCAAGGTCGAGGCGGCGATCAAGAGTCTCGACTATGTGCCGAGCGCCGTGGCCCGTTCGCTGAAAGCGAAAACCACTGCAACCATCGGTTTGTTGGTGCCCAACAGTCTCAACCCGTACTTCGCCGAACTGGCGCGCGGGATCGAGGATTACTGCGAGCGTAACGGTTACTGCGTGATCCTCTGCAACTCCGACGACAACCCGGACAAACAGCGCAGCTATCTGCGGGTCCTGCTGGAAAAACGCATCGACGGCCTGATCGTCGCCTCTGCCGGTGGTGACAGCGGCCTGGCGCAAGGGCTGGCGGGCGTGAAGACGCCGATGGTGATCGTCGACCGTGGACTCGAAGGCGTAGACGCCGACCTGGTGCGCATCGACCACGAATATGGCGCGTACCTCGCGACACGGCATCTGCTTGAACTCGGGCATCGCGACATCGCCACGATCGGTGGTCCTGCCAGTACCAGTGTTGCGCAAATGCGTCAGGCCGGTTTTTCTCGAGCGCTGAAAGAGGCCGGGACTGAAGTGTCCCCGTCGCGCGTGCTGGAAAGCGACTACACCAGCACCGGCGGTTACAACGCGGCTTCGGTCCTGCTTGAACGCAACCCGCCGAGCGCGATTTTCGCTGGTAACGACATGATCGGCATCGGTGTGTTGCGGGCTGCGGCGGAACGCAACGTGCGCGTGCCCGCCGAGCTTTCAGTGATCGGCTTCGACGATATCCAGATGAGTCGCTACGTATATCCCGCGCTGACGACCGTGGGTCAGTCGATCCTTCAGTTGGGAGAAATGGCGGCGGAAGTGTTGTTGCGAAGAATTGCCGCTCCGGGTCTGGCGACGGATCAGCGGATCGTGACCCCGAGTATTGTCCTGCGTGAATCGACTGCACCGCTGTCCGGCGTGTTCACCGAATACCGCTGAAACGAATTGAAGAGTAGTGATGTATGTCCGCAAATGTAGTGGTAATAGGCAGCCTGAACATGGACCTGGTCACCCGGGCGCCGCGTTTGCCCCGGGGCGGTGAGACGCTGATCGGCCATTCCTTCGCGACCGTGTCCGGTGGCAAGGGCGCCAATCAGGCGGTGGCCGCTGCTCGATTGGGTGCGCAAGTGTCGATGGTTGGTTGTGTCGGCAATGATGACTATGGCCTGCAATTGCGCGACGCGTTGCTGGCCGAGCAGATTGATTGTCAGGCAGTCAGCGTGGTGGAGGGTTCCAGTGGTGTGGCGCTAATCGTGGTCGATGACAATAGCCAGAACGCGATTGTCATCGTGGCCGGCGCCAATGGTTCGATGACCCCGGCGGTCATCGACCGGTTCGACGCAGTGCTGCAGGCGGCCGACGTGATCATCTGCCAGCTGGAAATTCCCGATGCGACTGTGGGCCATGCGCTGAAACGCGGGCGTGAACTGGGCAAGACGGTCATCCTCAACCCGGCGCCGGCCAGTCGTCCGTTGCCGACGGACTGGTTTGCCGCCATCGATTACGTGATTCCCAACGAGAGCGAGGCCGCCGCCCTCAGCGGTTTGCCGGTGGATTCGCTGGAGGCCGCCGAGAAAGCCGCTGCACACCTGATTTCACTGGGCGCTGGCAAGGTCATCATCACACTGGGCGCTCAAGGTTCACTGTTCGCCGATGGCAAGGGTTACCAGCATTTTCCGGCACCCAAAGTGGAGGCAGTCGATACCACCGCCGCCGGGGATACCTTTGTCGGCGGATTTGCGGCTGCACTGGCGGCCGGCAAAACCGAGGACGAGGCCATTCGTTTCGGGCAAGTCGCGGCGGCCCTGTCGGTTACCCGGGCAGGTGCCCAGCCGTCCATTCCCACCAACTCCGACGTACAGGCATTCAAATCCGCATGAAAAAGACTCCTTTGCTCAATGTCGCCCTGTCGAGGCTGGTTGCCTCCCTCGGTCACGGCGACATGGTCGTGATCGGTGATGCCGGCCTGCCGGTGCCGCCGGGTGTTGAACTGATCGATCTGGCGTTGACGCACGGCGTCCCGGATTTCGTCAGCACCCTGAAAGTCGTGCTCAGCGAGATGCAGGTGGAAAGCCATGCGCTGGCCAAGGAGATTTTCGACAAGCAACCGACCGCGCTGTCCACGCTGGAAGAGCTGAATGACGAAGGCTCGCTCGGGCGGCGCGATCTGCTCGGTCACGAGCAATTCAAGGTACTCAGCCGACAGGCACGAGCGATTGTTCGTACGGGAGAATGTCAGCCGTACTGCAACATCGTGCTGGTGTCCGGAGTTACATTCTGACGGGGTTCGCCCCTTTTGATTTCATCTGCACAAGGAATGCGCCATGCAACGCTATGCTCAAAAAATGCATCAATTGATTCGGAGTCTGCTGCTTTTGTCCGTGATAACAGCGACCGGCGCCCACGCGGCGGAAAAGATCGACCTGATCATCGATACCGATCCGGGCGCCGACGACGTGGTCGCCCTGTTGTTTGCCCTGGCCTCCCCGGAGGAGCTGAACATTCGCGCGTTGACCACCGTGGCTGGCAACGTCCGTCTGGACAAGACTTCGCGCAATGCCCGGTTGGCCCGTGAGTGGGCAGGGCGGGAAGAGATTCCGGTATACGCCGGTGCGCCTAAACCGATGATGCGTACGCCGATCTACGCCGAAAACATCCATGGCAAGGAAGGCCTTTCGGGTGTCACGGTACATGAGCCGAAGAAAGGCCTGGCTGAAGGTAATGCGGTCAATTACCTGATCGACACTCTGAAAAAAGCCAAGCCGCACAGCATCACCATCGCGATGCTCGGTCCGCAGACCAACCTGGCCCTGGCACTGATTCAGGAGCCGGAGATTGTTCAGGGGATCAAGGAAGTGGTGATCATGGGCGGCGCTCACTTCAATGGCGGCAACATCACGCCAGTGGCCGAGTTCAACCTGTACGCCGACCCGCAAGCGGCTGAGGTGGTGCTCAAGAGCGGTGTGAAACTGACTTACCTGCCGCTGGACGTGACCCACAAGATCCTGACCAGCGATGCACGCCTCAAGCAGATTGCGGCACTGAACAACAATGCGAGCAAGATTGTCGGCGACATCCTCAACGAGTACATCAAAGGGGATATGGAGCACTACGGCATTCCGGGCGGTCCGGTGCATGACGCTACCGTCGTGGCTTATCTGCTCAAGCCTGAGCTGTTCACTGGTCGTTCGGTGAATGTGGTGGTCGACAGCCGTGAAGGCCCGACGTTCGGCCAGACCGTTGTCGACTGGTATGACGGTCTGAAGGCGCCCAAGAACGCCTTCTGGGTGGAGAACGGCGACGCCCAGGGCTTCTTCGATCTGCTGACCGAGCGTCTGAAGCGTCTGAAATAAGCCATGCGCCTGCAGGTGCCAGTTTGCGGGCTTTTACTCCCTCTCGGTACCCGATGTCCCTTTGAAGGCATCGGGATACTTTTCGAACAGCTGGGCAATGAAGGATTGCGCGCCCTGTGTTCCCAACGTCTTCACCAGCAAGTCGATGCTGATCAATGCCAATTCCTCCGGGCTGCCCGGACTGTAAGAGCTATGCCCTTGTGGCCAGGTGGCCTTTATGTCGGCGGTGATGCTTACGGTGGTCATGGCGGGGCTCGGTCACGGGATCGGAGTTTTGAGTTAACCACTTTGCCGAGTGTTTGGCACTGCGACTTAGGCATGAGCGCAGGGCTATGCGACACTTGGTCATTTCCGCAAAAAACAAGGATTGCGCTGTGCAGATCGATTTGAACAGCCCCGACGGCCTGACTCTTCATGCTGTGCGTCGCATGCTGGCGTCGGCCAGTGATGACGAGCACACCCAGCTGCGCGTGACCAAGGGCGGCATCGCTTATATCTCTTCGGGCGTCACTGGCGGCCAGGACATCGATGGCCTGCTGTTTCGTCTGGAGACCTGGGCAAAAGGCTCGGGATACGTGGGAAATGTCGCGGCCAGCGACGAAGTCTGGGTCATGCAGATTTTCAATGCGCTCAAGGACAACTGGCCGAACCCGCCCTATGACTACATTGATGTCTATTGAACGTCATTAATATTCAGTGACGTTTTACGGGGTGATGCTTCAGGTGATGCTCAGGCACACTCGGCGTTTTTCCGATCGTAGGGCAGGGTGATAGCACTCACCGTGAAACCAAACGCTGTATTGGCGGTCGCACGATCTCTGCTCAAAATTGAAATAAGGAGGCTTCAATGCCTTGCAAGTTCGCGTCACTGGGTGCACTGATGGTCGTTGCTCTTTTGGCTGGTTGCTCTACAACCTCCAGCGAGTCGCAGAAGGATCCCGTGGCGACTGAGGCTGGCCATGGTCGTTGTGAGGCATCTGCTGCGGAGTTCGCTCTCGGCAAGAAAGCTTCGCCGGAGCTGTTGGAGCAGGCACGCAAAAAGGCCGGTGCGCAGAACGCCCGGTTCCTCAAGCCCAATGACATGATTACTCTGGAGTACCGATCCGATCGCCTCAACCTGAATACCGATCAGAACCTGGTGGTCACACGCGTCAATTGTGGCTGAGCCTTTCGGGCTTTTGTTTCACCCATAAAAAACCCCGTCACATGGACGGGGTTTTTTTAGTGCGCCGGGAAATTACTCTGGGCGAACTTGTGCAGCTTGCATACCCTTTTGGCCTTTCTCAGCCACGAAGGAAACGGTTTGGCCTTCTTTCAGGCTTTTGAAACCGTCAGCTTCGATAGCTTTGAAGTGTACGAACAGGTCGTCACCGCCACCTTGAGGAGTGATGAAGCCGAAGCCTTTTTCATCGTTGAACCATTTAACGGTGCCGGTTTGGCGATTAGACATGGTGTATCTCCAAGAAACATATATTTTCAGTAGTACTGTGCTGCTCAGGCCAACTGGGCACACCGGGGTATCATAGTCGAAATGTTCGCTTTGGTAGCCCCCCGGACGTGCTGTTTGCCAATCGGTCTTGTTTTCTTGTCTGCCTGTTTCGGCTGGAGGCCCCGGTTTAAAAGGCCTCGAGCGAAAAATAAAGACAATAAAAAAACCTGTAAAACCTGCATAAATCGTACGAAAAAGCCTGAATCAGATGCTTTTCAGCGGTGCCGGAGGCATTGAAAAGGCATGTTTCATCATTTTTTTGCCGGGACGTTGGCCTTGCATTTGGCAATTTGTCCCAGGGCTTTCTGCTGCAATTCCTGACTGGCCTTATTGTCCATCAGCGCCTGAATATCGCTGGCAGGGTAGGACTTGATGGCATCGGCGCCGCATGCACAGTGGGATTTCGCGGCAGCAGCACCGATTTGCGGAGTCGCGGCCTGGGTGCACTGAGCCATGTATTTCTCACGCTCGCCCTTGGGCCAGTCGGCGTGGGCGCTCAACGGCAGCAGCAAAACGAGAGGTGCGACTGCGGCAAGCAGGGTGTTAAGACGCATGCGGGGATGCTCCTTGTGGGTCAATGTCTTGTTATCTGAGGGCCTGAAGGCCGATCAAGTTCAGCACTCTCGCATAAAACAGACGATTTGCCTCCCGGTAAAAACCAGAGTGCATCGGTGACCGTTCATCTGTGCTAGCATGCCTCGCTCGGGCGTTCGCAGGCTCCGGATGACCTTCAGTCCCGGTGGCGGCAATGTACGAATTTCTGATTTGAATCCCAGTCACTCTGGTTCGGTTTTCCGGTTGGCCGCAAGGCTCCTGCCGCTGTAAGGCAGGCGTTCGTCATTGAATGGCCTGGATCGGATCTTGTACTGGCTCATCCCAACCCACGTGACCTTTGGTAGGGGTCACCACTAGGAGAGGAGGCGCCATGCCAACTATTACTCTTCCCGACGGCAGTCAACGTTCATTCGATCACCCGGTTTCCGTAGCCGAGGTCGCCGCATCCATTGGCGCAGGTCTGGCCAAAGCCACCGTGGCCGGCAAGGTCAACGGCAAGCTGGTCGACGCCTGCGACATCATCGACAGCGACGCGACGCTGCAAATCATCACGCCAAAGGATGAAGAGGGGCTGGAGATCATTCGCCACTCTTGTGCCCACCTGGTCGGCCACGCGGTCAAGCAACTGTACCCGACTGCAAAAATGGTCATCGGGCCGGTTATCGACGAAGGCTTCTATTACGATATCGCCTTCGAGCGTCCTTTTACTCCGGACGACATGGCGGCCATCGAACAGCGCATGCAACAGCTGATCGATACAGAATATGACGTCATCAAGAAAGTCACTCCGCGTGCCGAAGTGATCGAAGTGTTCAAGGCCCGTGGCGAAGACTACAAGCTGCGTCTGGTCGAAGACATGCCGAACGAGCAGGCGATGGGCTTGTACTATCACGAAGAATACGTCGACATGTGCCGCGGTCCGCACGTGCCGAACACCCGCTTCCTGAAGTCCTTCAAATTGACCAAGCTGTCCGGCGCCTATTGGCGCGGTGATGCCAAGAACGAGCAATTGCAGCGCGTTTATGGCACCGCTTGGGCAGACAAGAAGCAGCTGGCAGCTTACATCCAGCGTATCGAAGAAGCTGAAAAGCGCGATCACCGCAAGATCGGCAAGCGCCTGGGCCTGTTCCACACCCAGGAAGAAGCGCCGGGCATGGTGTTCTGGCACCCGAATGGCTGGACGCTGTACCAGGTGCTTGAGCAGTACATGCGCAAAGTGCAGCGCGACAACGGCTATCTCGAGATCAAGACGCCGCAAGTCGTTGACCGCAGCCTGTGGGAAAAGTCCGGGCACTGGGCCAACTACGCCGACAACATGTTCACCACTGAGTCGGAAAGCCGCGACTACGCGATCAAGCCGATGAACTGCCCATGCCATGTGCAGGTGTTCAACCAAGGCCTGAAGAGCTACCGCGAGCTGCCGATGCGACTGGCCGAGTTCGGTGCCTGCCACCGTAACGAGCCATCGGGTGCCCTGCATGGCATCATGCGTGTCCGTGCATTCACCCAGGATGATGCCCACATCTTCTGCACCGAAGAGCAGATGCAGGCTGAATCCGCTGCGTTTATCAAACTGACCATGGATGTTTATCGCGACTTCGGCTTTACCGATGTCGAGATGAAGCTGTCTACTCGCCCGGAAAAACGCGTCGGTTCCGACGAGCTGTGGGATCGCGCCGAAGCGGCCCTGGCTGCAGCGCTTGATAGCGCCGGCCTGCCATACGATCTGCAACCGGGTGAGGGGGCGTTTTATGGTCCGAAAATCGAATTCTCGCTGAAAGATTGCCTCGGTCGTGTGTGGCAGTGTGGTACCTTGCAGCTCGATTTCAACCTGCCTGTGCGCCTGGGAGCCGAATACGTCTCCGAAGACAACAGCCGCAAGCATCCAGTGATGTTGCACCGTGCGATCCTCGGTTCGTTCGAGCGTTTCGTCGGGATTCTGATTGAGCACTACGAAGGTGCATTCCCTGCGTGGCTCGCGCCAACCCAGGCGGTGATCATGAATATCACTGATAAACAGGCAGATTTCGTCGCTCAGGTCGAAAAAACTCTCAACGAAAGCGGGTTTCGTGCCAAGTCCGACTTGAGAAATGAAAAGATCGGCTTTAAAATCCGCGAGCATACTTTGCTCAAGGTTCCATATCTCTTGGTTATTGGGGATAAGGAAGTCGAGATGCAGACTGTCGCTGTGCGTACTCGTGAAGGTGCTGACCTGGGCTCGATGCCCGTCGCCCAGTTCGCTGAGTTTCTCGCGCAAGCGGTTTCCCGGCGTGGTCGCCCAGATTCGGAGTAATTATTATTAAGCGTGAAATGAGACAAGATAAACGAACTGCACCGAAAGCCCCGATCAACGAGAATATCTCGGCACGCGAGGTTCGGTTAATTGGCGCTGATGGCGAGCAGATTGGCATCGTCTCGATTGATGAAGCGCTTCGTATTGCTGAAGAAGCAAAGCTTGATCTGGTAGAAATCTCTGCCGACGCAGTCCCACCGGTTTGCCGTGTGATGGACTACGGCAAATCGATCTTCGAAAAGAAGAAGCAGATTGCTGCGGCGAAGAAAAACCAGAAGCAGATTCAGGTAAAAGAAATCAAGTTTCGTCCAGGGACGGAGGAAGGGGATTACCAGGTAAAACTGCGCAACCTGGTACGTTTCCTGAGTGACGGGGACAGGGCCAAGGTATCCTTGCGATTCCGCGGCCGTGAGATGGCCCACCAGGAGCTGGGGATGGAGCTTCTCAAGCGGGTTGAACAAGACCTGCTCGAGTACGGTTCGGTCGAACAGCATCCTAAGATGGAAGGACGCCAGCTGATCATGGTCATCGCCCCGAAAAAGAAGAAGTAATCAACAGGGCACGGCAGGCCTTCTGATTATGTTTATCAACTGAATGCGGAGTATCCGAACATGCCAAAGATGAAAACCAAAAGTGGTGCTGCTAAGCGGTTTCTGAAAACTGCTAACGGTATCAAGCACAAGCACGCTTTCAAGAGCCACATCCTGACCAAAATGTCGACCAAGCGTAAGCGTCAACTGCGCGGTAGCAGCTTGCTGCATCCGTCTGACGTGGCAAAAGTCGAGCGCATGCTGCGCCTTCGTTAATTTTTGGATCAAGAATAGAGGAAGTAACTCATGGCTCGTGTAAAGCGTGGCGTCATTGCCCGTAAACGTCACAAAAAAATTCTGAAACTTGCTAAAGGCTACTACGGCGCACGCTCCCGCGTATTCCGTGTTGCCAAGCAAGCGGTAATCAAGGCAGGCCAATACGCCTACCGTGACCGTCGTCAGAAAAAACGTCAGTTCCGCGCTCTGTGGATCGCTCGTATCAACGCTGGTGCTCGTGTTAACGGTCTGTCCTACAGCCGTTTCATCGCTGGCCTGAAAAAAGCGTCCATCGAGATCGACCGTAAGGTTCTGGCTGATCTGGCAGTGAACGAAAAAGCGGCGTTTGCTGCGATTGTCGAGAAAGCTAAAGCCACCTTGGCTTAAGTACCCCCGACAGTCACCCGGCTTCACCTCTGTGGGGCCAGGTGTTAAACGTCATAAATAGGGGAAGAGCCTTCAAGCTCTTCCCCTATTTTGTATCTGGAGTCTGTACATGGAAAACCTGGATGCGCTGGTCTCTCAAGCACTAGAGGCTGTGCAAAGCGCTGAAGATATCAATGCCCTGGAGCAAATCCGGGTTCAATACCTTGGCAAAAAGGGTGAATTGACTCAGGTGATGAAGACCCTGGGGAATTTGCCGGCAGAAGAGCGTCCGCAGGTCGGCGCGCTGATCAACGTTGCCAAGGAACGTGTCACAGGCGTTCTCAATGCGCGCATGGCTCTGTTTGAGGAAGCCGAACTGGCTGCCAAGCTGTCTGCCGAATCCATTGACGTGACCCTGCCGGGCCGCGGTCAGACCTCCGGTGGTCTGCATCCGGTAACCCGGACTCTGGAACGTATCGAACAGTTTTTCACCCATATCGGCTACGGCATTGCCGAAGGCCCTGAGGTCGAAGACGACTATCACAACTTCGAGGCGCTCAACATCCCAGGTCATCACCCGGCCCGGTCGATGCACGACACCTTCTATTTCAATGCGAACATGTTGCTGCGCACCCATACCTCGCCGGTACAGGTCCGCACCATGGAATCGAAAAAGCCGCCGATCCGCATCGTCTGCCCAGGCCGTGTGTATCGCAGCGACTCCGATATCACCCACTCGCCGATGTTCCATCAGGTCGAAGGCCTGCTGGTTGATCGCGACATCAACTTCGCCGACCTGAAAGGCACCATCGAAGAGTTCCTGCGGGTGTTCTTCGAAAAAGAACTGGCCGTGCGTTTCCGTCCCTCGTACTTTCCGTTCACCGAGCCTTCCGCCGAAGTCGACATGGAATGCGTGATGTGCAGCGGTAAAGGCTGCCGCGTCTGCAAGCAGACCGGCTGGCTGGAAGTAATGGGCTGCGGCATGGTTCACCCGAACGTGCTGCGCATGTCCGGGATCGACCCGGAAGAATTCTCGGGCTTTGCCTTCGGCATGGGCGTCGAGCGACTGGCCATGCTGCGTTACGGCGTGAACGACTTGCGTCTGTTCTTCGACAACGACTTGCGGTTCCTCGCGCAATTTCGCTAGTCGTAACGAATTCTTAGGAGAGCAGGATGAAATTCAGTGAACAATGGCTGCGTGGCTGGGTCAGCCCGCAGGTAGATCGCGACGCGCTGGTTGCACGTCTGTCGATGGCCGGTCTTGAGGTCGATAGCGTTACGCCGGCCGCCGGTGTTTTCAGTGGCGTGGTGGTGGGCGAGGTGCTCAGCACCGAGCAGCATCCCGATGCCGACAAACTGCGCGTTTGCCAGGTCAGCAATGGTGCGGAAACTTTCCAGGTCGTGTGCGGTGCGCCAAACGTGCGTCCGGGCCTGAAGATTCCGTTCGCGATGATCGGTGCCGAGCTGCCGGGCGACTTCAAGATCAAGAAGGCCAAGCTGCGCGGCGTCGAGTCCAACGGCATGCTGTGCTCGCAATCCGAGCTGCAGGTCGGTGAAGGCAATGATGGTCTGATGGAACTGCCGGCCGATGCGCCGGTGGGCGAAGATTTCCGTGTTTATCTGGACCTGGAAGACGCCAGCATCGAAGTCGACCTGACTCCGAACCGTGGCGACTGCCTGTCCCTGGCCGGTCTGGCCCGTGAAGTCGGAGCGCTGTACGACGCTCCGGTCACTCGCCCGGTGGTGATGACCGTTCCGGCGGTGCACGACGAAGTGCGTTCGGTAGAGGTCCTCGCACCTGCTGCCTGCCCGCGTTATCTGGGCCGGGTCATCCGTAACGTTGACCTTTCCAAGCCTACGCCGCTGTGGATGGTTGAACGCCTGCGTCGCGCGGAAGTCCGCAGCATCGACGCTGCCGTCGACATCACCAACTACGTGATGCTCGAGCTGGGTCAGCCGCTGCACGCGTTCGATCTCGCCGAAATCAATGGCGGCATCCGGGTACGCATGGCGGAAGAGGGCGAGAAGCTCGTGCTGCTCGACGGTCAGGAAGTCAGCCTGCGTAGCGATACGCTGGTGATCGCCGACCACACTCGCGCTCTGGCCATTGCCGGCGTGATGGGTGGCGAGCACAGTGGTGTGTCCGCGACCACTCGTGACGTATTCCTTGAAAGTGCGTTCTTCGATCAGATCGCTGTGGCGGGCAAGGCTCGGTCCTACGGTCTGCACACTGACGCTTCGCACCGCTACGAGCGCGGGGTGGACTGGCAACTGGCCCGTGAAGCCATGGAGCGCGCCACTGGTTTGCTGCTGGAAATCACTGGTGGCGAAGCTGGCCCGATCATCGAAACCGTCAGCGAGCAGCATCTGCCGTCGATCGCGGCCATTACTCTGCGTGCTCAGCGCATCACCCAGATGCTGGGCATGGAAATGGATTCCGCCGAAGTCGAGCGTCTGCTCAATGCTTTGGGTTTGAAGGTTTGCGCCGACGGAGCTGGGCAATGGCGCGTGGAAGTGCCAAGCCATCGCTTCGATATCAGCCTGGAAGTCGATCTGATCGAAGAGCTGGCGCGTCTGTACGGTTATAACCGCCTGCCGGTTCGTTACCCGCAAGCTCGTCTGGCGCCACAAGCCAAGGCTGAAGCGCGTAGTGATCTGCCAGAGCTGCGTCGTCTGCTGGTAGCTCGTGGCTATCAGGAAGCAATCACTTATAGCTTCATCGATCCGAAGCAATTCGAGCTGTTCAACCCGGGCGTCGAGCCGCTGCTGTTGGCGAACCCGATCTCCAATGACATGGCTGCCATGCGTTCGTCGCTGTGGCCAGGGCTGGTCAAGGCGTTGCAACACAACCTCAACCGTCAGCAGGATCGTGTCCGCCTGTTCGAGAGCGGTCTGCGCTTTGTCGGTCAGCTGGAAGGTCTGAAGCAAGAGCCGATGATCGCCGGTGTGGTGTGCGGCAGCCGTCTGCCGGAAGGCTGGGCGCAAGGTCGCGAGACCGTGGATTTCTTCGACGTCAAGGCTGACGTAGAAGCGGTGCTGGGTTTTGCCGGTGCGCTGGATCAGTTCACTTTCGTACCGGGCAAACACCCTGCGCTGCATCCGGGTCAGACCGCGCGCATCGAGCGGGAAGGGCGTGAAGTCGGTTTTATCGGCGCGATTCACCCTGAGCTTTCGAAATCCCTGGGTCTCGACCGTCCGGTCTTCGTCTTCGAGCTGGTTCTGGCCGAAGTCGCTCTGGGGAAAATGCCGAAATTCCACGAGTTGTCGCGCTTTCCTGAAGTGCGTCGTGACCTGGCACTGATTGCGCACAAAGACGTTGCAGCCTCGGCTGTACTGGACGTAATCCGTGAAAATGCAGGCGAATGGCTGACAGACCTCAGGCTATTTGACGTGTATCAGGGTAAAGGCATTGATCCTGATAGAAAAAGCCTCGCAGTCGGCTTGACCTGGCAGCATCCATCGCGCACTCTTAATGACGATGAGGTGAATTCGACGACGCAAAATATCCTCACCTCGCTCGAACAAAGGTTGAACGCCACGTTAAGGAAGTGACGTATGGGGGCTTTGACGAAAGCAGAGATGGCGGAACGTCTGTATGAAGAGCTGGGCCTGAACAAGCGGGAAGCCAAGGAATTGGTTGAACTGTTTTTCGAGGAAATCAGGCACGCTCTTGAAGACAACGAGCAGGTCAAACTGTCGGGTTTCGGCAATTTCGACCTTCGGGACAAACGCCAGCGGCCTGGCCGCAACCCGAAAACGGGGGAAGAAATCCCGATCACGGCTCGCCGTGTGGTCACCTTTCGTCCAGGGCAGAAGTTGAAGGCCCGAGTTGAGGCTTATGCTGGAACCAAGTCATAACGACGAACTACCCGTCATCCCGGGCAAACGCTACTTCACCATTGGTGAAGTCAGCGAGCTGTGTGCGGTAAAACCGCACGTGCTGCGCTACTGGGAGCAGGAGTTTCCTCAGCTCAACCCCGTCAAACGCCGCGGAAACCGCCGGTATTATCAGCGCCAGGACGTGCTGATGATCCGGCAGATCCGCGCGCTCCTTTACGATCAGGGGTTCACCATCGGCGGCGCGCGCCTGCGTCTGTCCGGCGATGAAGCCAAAGACGACACCACCCAATACAAGCAAATGATCCGCCAGATGATCGCCGAGCTCGAAGATGTGCTGGTGGTTCTCAAGAAATAATTTCCTGCTTTTAAATACTTCCAGTTTTCAAAAGCTTGCGATATATTCTTGAGCGTTCTTCGAGATGAAGAACGAGTTTCAAACCTAGTCGGGGCGTAGCGCAGTCCGGTAGCGCACTAGCATGGGGTGCTAGGGGTCGAGTGTTCGAATCACTCCGTCCCGACCATAATTCCTGAGTAACATCAGACACTTAAGCCGATCATCTGGATCGGCTTTTTTGTGCCTGCGCAAAACCCTCGCAAAATTACCCGGTAATTTCGCTGATATTCAGGTCCGAAGCTGCGTCCGACCAGACGATTTTCGCACGGTCCTTCTGTTAGTTTTTGGTCATGCTCTCACTGGTATGGCCTGCGATTTTCTGCCCATCCTTTCCGACTTTCTGATACAGGTTGCAGCGGCAATCCTCGTACATCATAGAAGCCCTGCATTTCCTCTTCTTTCCATCCCTTGTAACAACCAGCCGCCCCTCGAGCCTTTTTATGCCTGCAAAAACTTATGAGGCGGCTAACTCGCTCAGGGCTTCTTTTCTTTCATCCCATCCTTTGAGCCGCTGGACGTTTGCGCATCCTTCTCGGTTTCATGGGCCTCTGCACCGGAGTTCGAGCCCGAGGCCTCTTCACCCTTTTTGTCGGCCTTTTCTTCCTTGGACTCGGTGCCTCCCTGGTTGACCCCGGGAATGCCGGTTGGCGGGACGCTGCTTCCCGCCATTGCGAGGGAGGCATTGGCGGATAAAAGACTTCCAAGCATGAGGGCTGCAATGGTTCGTTTCATCGTCGGGCTTCCGCGTCATGTTGATAGACGTTGGAAGTTCTGACGCGGGGTAAAGTGCCGGTCAACTGACGGGCGGAACTCATAGCTATTCGTTCACGGATGCCCGTTATAGATGTGGCTCAGTAAGAACAGCTCGATGATCGCCACAAAGACGCAGGTCACTACAAATCCGCGGGTGAAGACTCTGCGAGGCTTTTGGCCGGACGTCTGGAAGCTATTCAGAGCCGATAGCAGGTTTGAAAAAAACTCCAGTAAGTCCATCCGTGTTTGTCCTTTGTTCGGTGCCGGTATCGCGGTGCGGCGCAGTTTATCTCATCGATCCAATTGGCTACGGTCATGTTTCACTGCTCGCGCAACTGGTTCCAGTCAATGCCGAACCGCCCGAGGTACTTCCTCAATCGGTCGGCATCATTGGGCTGCGCTTTGGCCTGTCGCGACACGCCGAACAGTCGTCTGCCGGCATCCGACAGGCTGTCTGCCTGGCGGCAAACTTCCAGCACCGCCTTCAATTGCAATCGATCGAACAGGTCCAGTGTCTCGGCATTGCCCGGCAGTTCATCAGTCACGCCTGTCGGTTGCGCCAGCCCCCACGCGTACCGCAGTCGATCAATTTCCTCCTCGACCTGCGCTTCATCGATTCGCCCGCTGTCGGCCAGTGTCGCCATGCGCGTGATCGAGGCCGAAAGCTCGCGGAAGTTACCCAGCCACGCAGCTTCCCGTGAGCTGGCAAACCCCAGGTAGCGCCGTCGGGCTTCAAGGTTAAAGCGCACCATTTGGCCGTGTTCGCGCGCGTGGCGTTCAAGCTCGAAATCGATGTTGGGTTCGATGTCTTCGCGGCGGCCCGCCAAGCCTGGCAGGTCGAACGTCCAGAGGTTGATCCGAGCGTAGAGATCTTCCCGGAACAGGCCTTCGGCGACACGACTGCGCAGGTCGCGGTGGGTGCCTGCGATGATCAGGAAGTCGCTGTCGACTTCCTTGTCCGAGCCCAGCGGGAAGAAGCGCTTCTCTTCGATGGCCTTGAGCAGCATGGCTTGTTCGTCCGTGCCCAGTTCGCCGATCTCATCGAGAAACAACATGCCGCCGTCAGCCGCTCGCAATAGGCCGTCGCGTGCGTTTTGTGCGCCGGTAAAGGCGCCTTTGACGTGGCCGAACAGCGCGGACATTGCACCGTCCCCACGCAGGGTGGCGCAGTTGACTTCAACGAAGCGTCCCTGCATTTGATGGCGACTGCGTTTGAGCTCGTAAATGCGTCGGGCGAGAAAAGACTTGCCGGCGCCGGTCGGACCGATCAGCAGCATCGGCGCTTTGGAGCGTACGGCCACGCGTTCGATCTGTTCGATGGAACGGTTGAACGCGGTGTTTCGGGTGGCGATGCCGGACTTGAGAAACTCCAGGCCTTCCAGGCGTCTGTGAGTGAAGCGAGAGGCAATCCGGTCGTAGCGCGACAGATCCAGGTCAATCAGGGCGTGTGTGCCGGTGGCCGGTTCTTCTTCGTTCTTGCGGCGGGCGGGGGAGGTCTGGATCAGGCGTGCCGGCAGGTAGCGCGCCTCGGTCAGCAAGAACCAGCAGATCTGCGCGACGTGGGTTCCTGTGGTGATGTGCAACAGATAGTCCTCACGCTCGGTATCGAAAGTGTATTCGGAGGTGAAGTCATGGAGCGCGCCGTAGACCTCTTCGAAATCCCAGGGATTACGCAACGGCATCGGGTGCAGGCGCACTTCTGTGCCGGGCGACACCTGATGGATGTCCTCGCGAATGCGTTCGGCCAGGCTCGTGTCCCGGGCGTCTGTGCCGTGTATCAGTTCCAGTCGATGGATCAATACATCTGGTTGCTGGCACAGGCCCACGCTAGGCC
Organism: Pseudomonas sp. B15(2017); assembly: GCF_002113215.1. Taxonomy (NCBI): domain Bacteria; kingdom Pseudomonadati; phylum Pseudomonadota; class Gammaproteobacteria; order Pseudomonadales; family Pseudomonadaceae; genus Pseudomonas; species Pseudomonas sp. B15(2017). The sequence continues at coordinate 20,504 of NZ_NEJZ01000029.1, read as the reverse complement.
GCCAATGGTTCCAGCGGTTGGCGCCTTTGCCTACGCGATCAAGGGTGGCGCCGATGAAGCCGATGGCGACGGTGCGCTTGCCGGACATTGATGATCCTTAAAGATAAATGACGATACCCAATGATAATGTTTAAGCGTGTTATTTGTCGTGATGAGAGTTAATAGGTAATTGAAACTAAAATAAAATCTTTAAAAATCAAATAGATAAGAATAATTTTCGAACTTTTTCAAAAGCTGGCACAGCGACTGCAACACCTGTCGCAACGAACAGGACAACATAGCGAGACGCCACGAATGGCCAATTTCAACCTCTTCAATACGCAATCGAAAGCCTGCCGGCGTGCGACGCCTTGAATGCTTCCGGTGCCGCGGCTTATGCCTACACACCCAAGCATCAACTGGCTCAGCTGGCTGTCACCGGTTGCCTGAATTCGACCTTTTACGCATCTGCTCAAAGTCAGTTGGATCAGGTGTTGAAGCTGGTTGCGGAGCTGGACAGCCGCTTCGTGGCAAAAGCCGCTCTTTACGCTCGCCAAAAAGGACACATGAAAGACATGCCGGCCTTGTTGCTGGCGGCGCTGGCCGCTCAGCGTTCGGCTCTGGTGCCGGAGGTGTTCGAGAAGGTCGTGGACAGCGGCAAAATGCTGCGCAATTTCGTGCAAATCCTGCGCAGTGGCGCCACCGGTCGCAGCTCCCTGGGTTCTCAGCCCAAGCGTCTGGTGCAGAACTGGCTGAACAGCGCGACCGAACGCCAGCTCTTGCAGGCATCGATCGGCAATCAGCCTTCGCTGGCGGATGTGGTGAAGATGGTTCACCCAAAACCGTCCGAGGCCTGGCGCGAAGCGTTTTTTGCCTGGGTGATCGGCAAACCGGTTGATGCACAGGCGTTGCCCGGATTGACTCGCGATGTGCTGGCATTTCGCAGCGGAGCGAGTGATCAAGTGCCTGAAGTGCCTTTTCAATTGCTCGGTAACGAAACGTTGAGCAAGGAACAATGGGCAGAGCAGGCGCGAAACATGGGCTGGCAGGGGCTGCGGATCAACCTCAATACGCTTGCGCGCCATGGTGCTTTTGAAGTGACGGGTTGCACCGAAACCGTGGCCGCACGGTTGGCGGATCCCGAAGCAGTGGTCAGGGCACGGGTGTATCCGTACCAGTTGCTGGCAGCGTACCGGATGGTCGGCGATGACGTGCCGGCGCTGATTCGCGAGGCTTTGCAGGATGCGCTGGAGCTGTCGTTGGCCAATGTGCCGAAGCTTCAGGGGGCTGTGGTGGTTTGCCCGGATGTTTCCGGATCCATGGGTAGCCCGCTGACCGGTTATCGTCAGGGCGCGACCACCGCGGTGCGCTGCATCGATGTGGCGGCGCTGATTACGGCGGCGGTGTTGCGTAAACAGCCGACGGCACGGGTGATGCCGTTCGAATGGAAGGTGGTGGATATCACCCTCAACCCGCCCGACAGTGTGATCAGCAATGCCGAAAAACTTGCGGGCATTTTCGGCGGCGGAACCTGCTGCTCGGCGCCGTTGAAGAAACTGGCGGACAGCAAGGCCAGGGTCGATACGTTGCTCATGGTGTCGGACAACGAATCCTGGATCGATGCGCGACGTCAGGGCGCCAGCGAGACAATGTTGCAATGGGAGCGAATAAAGCGGATCAACCCGCAGGCACGCCTGATTTGCATTGACCTGCAACCAGGTTGGGCGACACCGGTGGCGGATCGTGACGACATCCTGAATGTCGGCGGTTTCAGTGATGCGGTGTTTGATGTGATCGAGCAGTTCACTGCCGGCCGGTACGGACCGCAGCACTGGGTCGAAGCGATTGAATGCATGGGATGAGGCAATCAGCCACCCAATGAATTGATTTGTCACGGGCACTGAATGCCGGTGGGACTACATCCAAGACGTCTCACCAAACCCTTGTCAGTGCGCGTGACGGCACGAATGCCGATGGCTGTACATCTGAGGCCGGCTAATCCCGGTGCGCGGTAACGCGCAACAGTCACCAACCTTTGTCGTGCCACCTTTTTTGAATCTGCCGGCGAATACCGGTGGAACTACCTGAAGAATCGAGATGATGAAAGAACACACTTACCAACTGCTGGAAGTCGTCAACGGCAAACCGATCAAGCTCTGGACTGAGGGCGTCCCGGTGGAAAACGAGGCGCGCGAGCAGTTGATGAACACGGCGAAGATGCCCTTCATCTTCAAGCATCTGGCTGTCATGCCGGACGTCCATCTGGGCAAGGGCTCGACCATCGGCAGCGTGATTCCCACGGTCGGCGCGATCATCCCGGCAGCGGTCGGGGTGGACATCGGTTGCGGCATGATTGCCGCGCGCACCTCGCTGACCGCGGCCGATCTGCCGGACAACCTGCATGGCCTGCGCAGTGCCATCGAGCAAGCGGTGCCTCATGGCCGCAGTTCGACCCGATCGCGCCGTGACAAAGGCGCCTGGGACGAGATTCCGCAACAGGCGGATCAGGCCTGGGCGGCGCTGAACCCACGGTTCAAGGCGATCACCGACAAGTACCCGAAACTGGCCAACACCAACAATCGCGGGCACCTCGGAACACTGGGCAGCGGCAATCACTTCATCGAAGTGTGCCTGGATGAGGCCGACCGGGTCTGGTTTATGTTGCACAGCGGCTCGCGCGGTGTCGGCAACGCCATCGGCAACCTGTTCATCCAGATGGCCCAGGCGGATATGCGCCAGCACATCGCCAACCTGCCGGATCGTGATCTGGCGTATTTCGAAGAAGGCAGCCGGCACTTCGATGATTACGTGGAAGCCGTGGGCTGGGCCCAGGATTTCGCCAAGCAGAACCGGGCGCTGATGATGCGAGCGGTGATTCAGGCCACGCGGCAGATCATCCGCAAGCCGTTCGAAGTCGCGCTGGAAGCGGTGAACTGCCACCACAACTACGTGCAGAAAGAGCGGCATTTCGGCGAGGACATTCTGGTCACCCGCAAAGGCGCGGTGTCAGCGAAGAAGGGCGAGTTGGGGATCATTCCCGGTTCGATGGGCGCCAAGAGTTTCATCGTGCGTGGTCTGGGCAACGAAGAATCGTTTTGCTCCTGCAGCCACGGTGCCGGTCGGACCATGAGCCGTACCAAGGCCAAAAACACCTTCACCGTCGAAGATCAGATCCGCGCCACCGCGCATGTTGAATGCCGTAAGGATGCTGCGGTGATTGATGAAATTCCGATGGCCTACAAGGACATCGACAAAGTCATGCACGCCCAGCGTGAGCTGGTTGAAGTGCTGCACACCCTGCGTCAGGTGGTGTGCGTCAAGGGATAGCGCGTGCCGAAAGGCGCGCCGGAACAAGGATTGAAAGACATGAAGTTCGAAGAACGACATCCACTGTGCAGCGCCATGCGCGCCCGGGTGCTGGAAGAACTGGCGCGCATAGAGCGTGAGCGCAATGTCACGGTGCTGTATGCCTGCGAATCAGGCAGCCGGGCCTGGGGTTTTGCCTCGCCGGACAGTGATTACGATGTGCGCTTCGTTTATGTAGAGAAACCGGAGTGGTTCGTCCAGGTCGATGCGCCAGGTGATGTCATCGAGCGGCCGTTGGATGACGAGCTGGATGTCAGTGGCTGGGAGCTGCGCAAGACCCTCGGGCTGTTGCGCAAATCCAACCCGACCTTGCTGGAGTGGCTCGACTCCCCGCTGGTTTATCGCAGCGAGACCGCAGCGGTTGCGCAACTGCGGGCGCTGGCCGAGGCGTTCTACAGCCCGCCAGCCGCGCGCAATCATTATCTGTCGATGGCGAAGAAGAACTTCCGTGGTTATCTGCAGGGTGAAAGCGTGCGGTTCAAGAAGTATTTCTACGTACTGCGGCCGCTGCTGGCGGTGCGCTGGATCGATCAGGGGCGTGGTCGGCCGCCGATGACGTTCAGCGATCTGCTGAGTACCGTCGATGATCGTGCATTGCTCGATGAAGTCGACGAACTGCTCGCGCTCAAACGCAATGCCAACGAGAGCGCTTACGGTCCTCGTCGTCCGGCATTGCATGCGTTCATCGAGGCGGAACTCGAGCGTGCGGTGCCGGCATTGCCAAGAACCCGGGAAGATTCGCGGCAGCTCGATCGATACCTGCGGGAAACCGTTGGTTTGTACGCATAAGGAAAAAAATGAAACAGGACGTTATTGAACTGGACGGCGCCATCGGTGGTGGCCAGGTGTTGCGCAGTGCGCTGAGTCTGTCGATGGTGACGGGCCAGGCGTTTCGCATCGAGCGGATTCGGGCCAGACGCAGTCGTCCCGGACTGTTGCGCCAGCACCTGACCGCCGTGACGGCGGCGGCTCAAGTCTGTGGTGCAAAGATCCAGGGGGCTGAGCTGGGCTCGCAGACATTGAGCTTCGAGCCGGGGCCGATTCGCGGTGGCGATTTTCGCTTTGCCATTGGAACCGCCGGCAGTTGCACATTGGTGTTGCAGACCTTGCTGCCCGCTTTATTGCTTGCGCCGCAAGCCAGCCGCGTGCGGATCAGCGGCGGCACGCATAATCCGCTGGCGCCACCGACCGACTTTCTCAGCCGCAGCTGGTTACCGCTGCTGCGACGGATGGGCGCGGAGGTTGAACTGACGTTGCTGCGCCACGGGTTCGTACCGGCGGGTGGCGGTGAAATCGACGTCAGGGTGCAACCATCGAAGTTGTCAGCACTGCACCTGTGCGAGCGCGGCTTGCCGCTCTCGCAACAGGCGTGTGCGCTGACGGCGGGACTGGCGCCGAGTGTTGGTGTCCGCGAGCTCGAAAGGGTGGCCCAGCGATTGAACATGGCGTCAGCGGAGTTGAACGCGGTCATTCTTGATCCGGCCTGCGGACCGGGCAACGTGTTGCTGCTGGAATATGCGTTTGAACACGTCACCGAAGTTTTCAGCGCTTTCGGTCAAGCGTCTCTGCGTTCGGAGAAGGTGGCGGACGCCGTGATCGATCAGGCGGCCGATTGGTTGCACAGCGGTGCAGCGGTGGCAGAACATCTGGCGGACCAGTTGCTGTTGCCGATGGTGCTGGCCGGAGGTGGATCGCTTACCACGCCCAGGATGACCGAGCATTTGCACAGCAACATTTCGGTGATCGAGCGTTTTGTACCGATCGTCATCCAGTGCGAGGAAGAGGGCGCATCCCGGTTGAGGGTTGAAGTTCGCGCACGAAAGCAATAGGCGGCAAATTGCTGGCCCCCGAATGTTTCCGGTCCCGGCAAACTCGCCTTTTTTCAAAAGGTTAGGTGGGCTATATGCGGACGATTGTCATCACCGTAGCAACGCTTTCCCTCGCTCTGTTCGCGGTGGAGGCCCAGGCCAGGGAACTGAGCAAGAGCCATCGTTTTGCTTGTACCTGGGGGTCGGACATCGCCGCCGGCGCACAACAGTCGAAGCTGTCCGGGATTTCCCTGTATGGCGCACGCAAGCGCTTGCAGGCGCGCAAGTTTCAGCAACCCTGGATGCGCATGACCGCCATGGGCATCACCGAGCAGACCTACGACAGCGCGTCGCGGCTCAAGCCGGCGGCCGTCAAGCAGACCTATTACGAACAGTGCGTTCGGCACGAGTTGGCCCAACGTTGAACGAAAAAGCCCGACCTGAAGAGGTCGGGCTTTTTCATGTCCGGTGCAATGACAGCATCATTTGTCACTTTCGCAATTGACCATCCACGACACGCCAAAACGATCCACCAGCATGCCGAAGCGGGCGGCCCAGAAGGTGGCTTCCAGCGGCATGTCGATGCGACCGTCTCTGGCCAGCGCGTTAAACACTCGTTCGGCCTCGGCGATGCTGTCGACATTCAGCGAAATCGAGCATCCGCTCATGCCTTGGGTCGGGCGGTCGGGTGTGGTGTCCGAAGCCATGAGCATCTGGTCACCGACTTTCAGGCAGGTGTGGATGATCAGGTTGTGATGCTCTTTGGGCACATGTTCGGCGGCTGGGGTTTCGCCGAAGGTCATCATTGCTTCGAGCTTGCCTTGCAGGCATTGCTCGTAAAACGTGAAAGCTGCGCGGCAATCGCCGTTGAAGATCAGGTACGGGTTGATTTTCATGGTAGTGCTCCCGAATAGGCAGTGGAACGCTGCGCGGCCGGGTGTGCCGAAACAGCATCATGGATTGACTCCATCCAGCAAAGCGTTGGAACGCCGGTTTGCCAGCCGATGCTGCAAGAATTTCCTGTCGGGGCGACCGATGGTCTGCGCAGAGGGCGTCAGGAGTCGCGCGGGTTCTTCTGCACCGCTGCGCCCGCCACCCGGGCGACAGGTCGGGTTTGCATCAGCGCATCGATCGCTTTGCGATAGTTCTGTCCGCCCAGCGCCATGCTGTTGTTGTGCGTTGCGCCGGGCACCAGCAGCAGGTGTTTCGGCTGCCGGGCGGCGGCGAACAGTTGCTCGCTGAAACGTGACGGCACAAACGCATCGGCAAGACCGTGTACCACCAGCAACGGCATGTGGATCTCGGCGATCTTGTCGATGGAGTCGAACTTCTGCGACAGCAACCAACGGACTGGAAGGGAGGTGTTGGCCACGGCTGCCGCTACATCCGCCAATGAAGTGAAGGTGGATTCGATGACCAGTCCGCGCACCGGCAATGGGGTGTGATTTCTGGCGGCATCGCGGCCGAGTTCGGCAGCCAGGTCGACGGCGACCGCGCCCCCCAGCGAGTGGCCGTAGATCAGGCGTTTGTTCGGATCAGGTTGCAACAGCTGGAAGCGTTCCCAGGCCACACGGGCATCTTCGTAAACCGTGCTTTCCGACGGCAGATCACCACGGCTTTGGCCGAAGCCGCGATAGTCGATGGCCAATACCGAATAACCCGCCGCGCGCAGTTGCTCGATACGGAACAGTTGCCCGGTCAGATTCCAGCGTACGCCGTGCAGATAAAGGATGGCCGGCGCATCGGCACGTTCCGCCGGCCACCACCAGGCGTGAATGTTTTGCCCGGCCTTGAAGCTTTTCGGTTGCAGGTCGAGTTCCTGCACGCTGCCGGGCAATCCGTGATACCAGCCGGCGGTGCCCGGTTCGATGCGAAACAAGAGTTTGCGTTCGGTGTGTTCCAGCACGGCACAACTCGCCGGCACGCCGATGATCAGGGCAGCCATGCAGGCGAACGCCAGACGGCGGCGTCGAAGTCGGGTCATGAAGGCAAGGAACATTAAACGTTTCACCACGGCGTGGACAAAGAACGCTTTTTACCAGATGCCTTGACCGGCGCGTGACATTTTCGACCGCCGCACGCCTGCAACGATTACAAAATGCTGCAACGACTCAGTTGAACTTCAGCACGATCTTGCCGATGTGGTCGCCCGCTTCCATGCGCGCATGGGCTTTGGCCGCTTCGGCGAGCGGGAAGATCTGGTCGATGATCGGCAGGCAGCGTCCGGCGGCCAACACCGGCCAGACGTGTTCGCGCAATTGATCGGCGATGGCTGCCTTTTCCGCAGAGGTCCGGGCACGCAGGAGGGAACCGGTGACTACCGCACGCTTGCCGAGGATCGCCAGCAGATCGATGTCATTGGCTCGCGCGCCACCGAGGAAACCGAGCATCACCAGCCGCCCATCCATCCCCAAGGCGCTGATGTTCCCGTTGAGGTACGAGCCGCCCATGATGTCGAGGATCACATTAACGCCCTGGCCGGCGGTTTTCTCGGCGATAACAGTCGCGAAATCCTGTTCCCGGTAGTTGATGGCTTCGCCGCCCAGACTGCGGATCACTGCGCATTTGTCCGCGCTGCCGGCGGTGGCGAAGGCTTCGATGCCAAACTCGCGGCACAGCATCAGCGCGGTGGTGCCGATGCCACTGGTGCCGCCATGGATCAGGGCGCGCTGACCACGGCTGGCGCCGCCGAGGCCGAACAGATTGGCCCACACCGTGAAAAAGGTTTCCGGAATTGCCGCTGCCTGAATCCAGTCCAGCCCATCGGGGATTGGCAGGGCCTGGCCGGCCGGGACTGTGCAGTACTCGGCATATCCTCCGCCGTTGGTCAGCGCGCAGACCCGGTCACCCACCGCAAATCTGCTGACACCGCTGCCAATCGCCACAACCTCGCCGGCCACTTCAAGGCCCGGAATCGGGTTCATGCCGGGTTTCATCGGGTACTTGCCGGCGCGTTGCAAAGCGTCCGGGCGATTGATGCCGGCGGCGTGCACGCGGATCAGTATTTCGCCTTCTGAAGCAATCGGCAGCGGCACGCGTCGGGATTGCAGAACTTCGGGCCCGCCCGGTTCGGTGATTTCGATGCGGGTCATTTCAGTGGGCAATGTCATTTTCAATTCCTCTTGAAACAAGTGATCAGTAGATGGGAGCGCAGTCAGGGCCTAATGATTCCCGTCAATGGGCGCAGCGGCGTTGTTCGATCGAGGAGGGCAGCAGTTTCATGACGTGCTCAAGTATCAGTGCGATCACGATGGCACCGCCGGCAATCACGAAGAGCAGCACATGCTGTCCACCTGTGGCGTTGAACAGCGCCGAATAGGCGAAACCGGCCAGCGCCTGAAACGTGGCGAACGACACCGTGGCGCGGCTCCACGCCACCTGTTGGCGATGATGATCCGGTACCAGCTCATGCACCCGGGCCAACGCCAGCGGGACAATGCCCGGCGGAAACGAACCGAGCACAACCGCCAGCAGTGCCAGCGCCACGAACGAATGCGAAACGGCCAGCAAGCCAAGAGTGATCGCCTGTATCACAAGCACCAGACGAATGCCGGTCCGCGCACCGAGATGGTCGGCGAGAAAACCATAGCTCACCGGGCCGACGATGGCGCCCAGACCGTACATGACCCAGACCAGCGCGCCGACGTGCGCCCCGGCGCCCAGCCCACGGGCGACGTAATCCACCAGGAAAACCATGGCTGGCACCAGCCCGGCGGCCATGAACGCGTACTGGGCAAACAACAGATACACCGCAGGCGGTGTGGGTTCTGCCGGATCCACCTGAGTCGTTGTAGTAATTGCTTGGGGCAGCTCAGAAGGCCAGCCGAACCAGCTCAATGCCGTCAGTGCCAGCGACAGCGCGCCCAGTCCCAGCCATGTCGCTTGCAGGCCCAGACTCAACAGCAGGGGGACGATCGTGCCGGAGCCGGCGATGCCCAGACCGATGCCGAGGAAAATCGCACCACTGGCCAGGCCCTTGCGCGCGGCAGGCACATGGGGCAATACAGTCGCGGCCACCAGCACCATGATCGCGCCGCCCGCGATGCCGGACAGCAGGCGCCAGCCGAAATACCAGCTCACCGATACGGGGTATGCACAGGCAAAAAACGCCACGGTCACCGCCAGCATCATCAGGCGCAGAGCTGTTCTCTGGGTGACCCGGCGTGCCAGCGGGCGACCGAGGAGGGCGCCGATCAGGTAACCGACCAGGTTGGCCGCGCCGAGGTAAACCACATCATGGGCGGAAAACCATTGCGCCTGAATCAGCGAAGGGATCAGCGGTGTGTAGGCGAAACGCGCCAGTCCGATGCTGACCAGGCTGGCGCAGAGTCCGGCGAAGATCGCCAGCCAGACACTCGTGTCCGGGCGTTCGGGCGAAGCAGTTGAAGTGCGCATGATGGCGGTCCTGCGGAAAGGTTTATGGCGCCCAGCATATCGGCTATCGTTGCTGCGTTAATGCAGCGAGTTTGCGTAGTTATGATGCGTTTATGCATCAATGGGGAATGTTATGAACTGGGATGATGCAAGGGTCTTTCTTGCGGTCTGCCGCGAGTCGACATTACGCGGCGCTGCGCGCGTGCTGGGCGTGGATCAGGCGACGGTCGGGCGACGCATCACGGCGCTGGAAAAGTCGCTGGGCGCGACTTTGTTTCTGCGCACCTCCGAGGGCTATGCGTTGACGGCAGTCGGTGAAGCCGCGCTCAAGTCAGTGGAAAAAATGGAGCATTCGGCGCTCGAGCTGGAGCGGCGTATCCAGGGCCTGGACGATCGCCTGACCGGCAGCGTTCGGGTCAGCACCACCGATTCACTGGCCATCGATTTCCTGATCCCGGCCATTGCGCAGTTGCACGACCAGCATCCGGACGTGCGCGTGCAGCTGGACGCTTCCACGCAGATCCTCAGCCTGGCCAAACGAGAAGCGGACATCGCCGTGCGCAACACCCGCCCGGACAACCCGGACCTGATCGCCCGGCGCATCGCGCGTTGGCCGGTGGGGTTGTTCGCTTCGCAGGCCTATGTCGACCACCATGGCGTGCCGGCGCCGGGCAGTGCATTCGAGGGCCATGATCTGGTGGTGTACCAGCCGTATCTGCAAGGCAACAAGGACCTGACTTTGGTGAACGAGCCCGTGACTCGCGGGCGGATCGTCGCCGGTCTGAGTTCCAGCTTGCTGGTACGACGCTCGATTGCCGCTGGTCTGGGTGTAGGAGAAATACCGGTTTACATGGGCGAGCGCGATGGTCTGGTCAGACTGTGGCCGGAGCGCACGCGGCCGCTGCCTTATGAGGTGTGGCTGGTGACCCATGCGGATTTGCGCCATACCGCGCGGGTCAGGGCGGTGATCGAACACATTGTCGAAGCGTTCGTACTGGAGAATGAGTAGTTCATTGAGGCGGTGCAAGACGGCTACATCAGTTGGCGATCTTGCCTGCAGAATGAAAAACGGCCTTCAATGAAGGCCGTTTTTTTCGAGCGATGAAACCATCGAATCATGGCATTTCCGGCAGTTCCTGCGGGCGCAGATCAAACACCAGGACTTCGGCGTCCTGGCCATTGCTCAGGGTCAGTGCCTGCTCTTCACGAACCCGTACGCCGTCGCCTTCCTTCAACTGCAGGCCGTTGAGTTCAACGCTGCCGCGAGCGACGTGAACATAGGCGAAGCGGTTGGCAGGCAGCTTGAGGGTGGCACTTTCCTCGCCATCGAACAGCCCGGCATACACCCGTGCATCCTGGCGCACTTTCAGCGAGCCGTGGTTGCCTTCGGGCGAGATGATCAGTTGCAGACGACCGCGTTTTTTCTGCTCGCTGAAGTGCTCTTGCTGGTAACGCGGTTTCGCGCCGCTGACGTCCGGTACGATCCAGATCTGCAGGAAGTGCACAGGTTTGGTCGCCGAATGGTTGAACTCGCTGTGGGCCACGCCGCTGCCGGCGCTCATCAGTTGCACATCGCCGGGGCGAATCACCGAGCCGGTGCCGAGGGTGTCCTTGTGTTCCAGGGCGCCTTCGAGCACATAGGAGAAAATCTCCATGTCCCGGTGGGGGTGTTGGCCGAAGCCCTTGCCGGCGGCGACGCGGTCATCGTTGATCACCAGCAGGTCGGAGAAACCCTGTTCACGCGGGTCACGGTAGCTGGCGAAGGAAAAGGTGTGGAACGACTTCAACCAGCCATGATTGGCCAGACCGCGGTCGGAAGCTTTACGAAGGGTCAGCATGATGAAATCTCCTTTCAGGACGTTGATTCGTCCGAGTGAGGAGAAGGTTACTGGTAACCCTGGGATGCAATAAGTAGATGAAAATTGAAATACTGTCCCTTTTGAGTTGACAGTTGTGTGCACTGGATCACGTATTCTTTCCGACGGCTCCAGCGTATCCGGCCATAATGCGCAGACTTATGATTTTGCATGGATTTTGGTGATACCCCCATGAAGACCGTGGCAATGGTGCTGTTCCCGGAGTTTCTGCTGCTCGACATGGCCGGGCCGCTGGAGGTCTTTTCAGTTGCCAACCGTTACCTGAAACCGCAAGCCCACTATCACCTGACGACCCTGGGCACCGAGCACGGGCCGTTGCGTGCGTCCAATGGCGTCCTCGTGCACGCCGATCGGCACATCGACGAAGCCGATGAGCGTTATGACTTGTTGCTGGTGCCGGGCGGCCCCGGCGCCTACAACGAAAAACACCCGCCGTTGCTCGCCTGGCTGCAGGGTGCGGTCACGCGTGCCGGGCAATATGGCTCGATCTGTACCGGTGCCTTCGTGCTTGGACACGCCGGTTTGCTCGACGGCTACCGTGTAACCACCCACTGGAATTACACCGAACGCCTGATCAAGGGCTTTCCAATGGCAAACGTCGCAACTGACCAGATTTTTGTCGAGGATCGCAATCTGATCACGTCCGGGGGCGTCACGGCCGGCATCGATATGGCGTTGGCGGTGGTCGCTCGCGATCATGGCAAAAAGATTGCCCAGGACGTGGCCAAGGTGTTGCTGGTGGTGATGAAACGTCAGGGCGGACAAGCGCAGTTCAGCCCGTTGATGGCAGCAGTGGCGCCCCAGCAAACACCGATTACCCGGGTGCAGAACCATGTGCTGGAGCATCTGGAGGAAGCTTTCACTGTCGAGCGCATGGCAAGTCTTGCGAACATGAGTGCACGACACTTCGCTCGGGTGTTTGCCCGCGAGGTCAACATGACACCCATGGAATTCCTGCAAAGTGCGCGCATCGATTGCGCGCGCAACCTGCTGGAAACCAGTGATCTTCCGTTGAAGACCGTTGCCTATAAAAGCGGTTTCGGCAGCGTGCGGCACATGCGTTTCCTGTTCGGCGAAAAGCTCGGGCTGACCCCCACGCAATATCGCGAACAGTTCAGCTAGAGCGGTTCTGTCCGTTACGGGCATCCGGATGTCCGTGTTGGACCCCGCATGGTGGTTGTTCCGTCATCGAGGCCTGCGAAGATAACGGACATGAACAGCCTCAACGAATTGAACTCGGCGTCGGTCCTGCGTTTCGGGCCGTACGCGTTCCATTTGCGTCAACGGCTGATCCTCGAAGGGGATCGGCAATTGCGCATGGGCGGTCGTGCGCTGGACATTCTGCAGGTGCTGGTCGAGCGCGCCGGGCGGGTGGTCAGCAAAGAGCAGTTGATTGCTCTGGTGTGGCCGACCTCGGTGGTCGAGGAGATCAACCTGCGGGTGCACATTGCCGCGTTGCGCCGGGCCCTCGGCGACGGCGAGAACGGTCAACGCTACATCGTCAATGTGCCGCAATGCGGGTACAGCTTCGTGGCACCGGTGCAGGGCGACAGCGTTGCTCAGGTGGTTTTCGAAAGCCTGCAAGCGCCCCAGCACAACTTGCCCGCACGGCTGACGCCGGTCACCGGGCGCGACTCACTGGTCGGCGGTCTGGTCCGGCAACTGCCGTTGTCCCGGCTCCTGACGGTGACGGGACCTGCCGGCGTCGGCAAAAGCACCGTGGCGCTGCGCGCAGCGGAATTGCTGCTGCAACATTTTCGTGACGGCGTTTGGCAGGTGGATCTGTCGCTGGTCGACGAAGATACTCCGCTCCTCGATCACCTGCTGAAAACCCTCGACATCGACTTCCCCACACTGGCCGCGCGCCACGCCTTGCTGGTGCTGGACAACTGCGAGCACCTGCACGAAGCCTGCCGGAGCCTGCTGGAAACGTTGCTCGACGTTGCCCCCCGTCTGTCGATTCTTGCCACCAGCCGCGAACCGTTGCGTCTCGGTCTGGAAGTATTGCAACCACTGCCGTCCCTGACCCTTCCCAAAGCCACGGCGCTTAACAGCGTCGATGAGGTCATGGGCTATTCGGCGGTGCAGTTGTTTGTCAGTCGTGCCCGTGCGCGTCAACACGGGTTCGGTCTGCGTGAGCAGGATCTGGAAACGGTGCGCGATATCTGTCGACGACTCGACGGCCTGCCGCTGGCGATCGAACTGGCAGCGGCGCAGATCGATGCGCTGGCGCTGGTCGGCCTTCAGACGCAACTGGATCAAGGTCTGCAAGTCCTGAGTCACGGTCGCCGCACCGCCGTGCCACGCCATCAGTCGATGAAGGCTGCGCTGGACTGGAGCTATCAGCGCTTGAGCGAGCAGGAAAAACGTGTGCTGCAAAGGTTATCGGTGTTCAAGATGGCATTCACCCTGGACGCCGCCATCGGCGTGATCAGTTGTGCCCAATTACCACCCTCGACGCTGGTGGCTGTGGTTGAACAGTTGGCATCCAAGTCGCTGCTGACAATGGATCGATCCAGCGGAACACTGCGCTATCGAATGCTCAACACCACGCGCCGATACGCCCGCGAGCAACTCGAGCAGAGCGGCGAACTGAACGATGTCGAGCGTCGGCACGCGCGTTACCTTGGCCGCACACGGCCAGCTTCACGCGGCCGGCTGACCGCCCAATTCGTCGAGCAGTAAGCGCACTTTGCGCAAATCGGGGGTGGCATAGCCTTCGGTGAAGCGCTGGTAGATCGGTGTCAGCAATTGGAGTGCTTCACGCAAACGCGACTGGCGCTGCCACAACCGAGCCAGCGACGTTGCACTGCGCAGTTCCCAGGCCAGTGCGCCTTGTGCCCGGGCAATTTCAAGGGATTGCTGCAAGGCGCTTTCGACCGTGTGATGGCAGGGCGATTCAGCCGCCAGCAATCGCTCGGCGCGGGCCCGCAAAATCTCCGCAGTGCTCCAGCCGGCCGCTCCGCTTTGTGCTCGTTCGAGCAAGGCATCATCAACGAAAACCGGATCCAGCGTGACCATGATCTCCCTGACCAGACCGCTATCGGCGGGCGGGGTGGCGGGGGCCTTGTCGGCGTCGATCACCTGCGCGTAGTGCCGCGCCCAGGTGTAGAACAGCAGCACCGAATGCTTCTGCGCCTGTTCGAGCAGCAGTTGCAGCAGCGCGCGAGCGTTCTGCACATCGCCGTTGTAATGGGCGATCAGGCACGAGGCGAGTGCCAGGGTGTAGCAGATCGAGGTGCCGTGGTTGATCTGCACCGCGATGTCCAGCGCCTGCCGCGCCGTGCGCCAGGCCTGCTCGGGAAAACCTTGCAGCCACAGCACCCGGGCGAGGACGGTCAGCGAGGCAACGCTCTGATCGTATTGCACGCCGAAACCGTGCGTGAAGCGGTTGAGGTGGCCGCTGTGGGCCATGCGCTGGATCACCTGTTCGGCGTGGATCCGCGCCTGATGCTGATCGCCGGCGTAATGCAGCGCGAGCACCCGCAAGCGGTGGGTACTCAAGGACAACTGCGCATCGCCGTGCACGCCGAGGCTTTCGAATTGCTCGCTCTGCTCCAGCGCCATCTGGTAATGCCCGCAACTGAGATTGACCGCCATGTGCCCCGATATGGCGCGCAATTGCCCGGCCATGTCGTCGTGCCGTTGCGCCAGCAGACGGGCGCTGACGAAGGCTTCGATGGTTTCCGGTGTGCCGCCCCAGGTGTGATAGCAGGCGCTGCCGAGGGCCAGTTTCAAGGCGATTTCCAGTCGCGGGCAGGGCTCGTCGGATGACGCCAGCAATGCGAGTGCCCGCCGCACGTGAACGCCATACTCCTTTAGCAGAGACAACTCTTGCCACAACGGCGCCGAGGTCGCCGTCAGTCGAACGCCGAGAGGGCGCGAGCCTTCGTCATTCAGCGTCCAGTCCAGCGCCGCGCGCAGGTCTTCGAGGCTACGGGCGTAGCGCTCGATCCAGACTTCAGTCGCGGTGTTCTCCCAGTCGGCCTGGGCCTGGTGCATCAGCGCCAGGCTGCGTTCGGCATGGCGTTCGCGGGTTTCGCCGAGTTCGGCAGCCTGATCGAGTTTTTCCAGTGCATAGCGGCGGGTGGTGTCGAGCAGGCGATAGAACACCTCTTCATCACCGACCTCTACGGTGAGCAGCGACTTGGCCACCAGTTGCGTGATCGAGGCGAACACTTCGTTCGGCTCGATGTGCTGACCGACGATGACCGCCGCCGCAGATTCCAGCGTGAACGCGCCACGGAACACACTCAATCGGCGCAGGCCGGTCTGTTCGCAGGCGTTGAGCAGATTGAAGCTCCAGTCCAGCGTAGCGCGCAGCGTTTCGTGCCTGCCGAGACGCGTCTGATTGCCTGCCGGCAACCGCCCCTGAAGTTGACTCAGCAAACCGTCCAGCCCAAGGCCCGCCACCTGCGCGGCGGCCAGTTCCAGTGCCAGCGGGATGCCATCCAGTCGGCGGCAGATTTCGATGATCGAGGGCAGATCAGCGTTGCCCGGCTCAAAGTGTTCGTGGGCCGCCATCGCCCGTTCGACGAACAGTTGCAGCGCAGAAAACCCCATCGCCTGATCACGTTCGAGCACCGCAATCGGCGGTGGACAATCAAGAGACTCCAGGCGCTGCACATACTCGCCCTCGGCTCGCAGGCTTTCGCGGCTGGTGGCCAGAATATGCACCTGCGGCGCGCCGCGCAGAATACTTTCACTGAGCAACGCCACGGCATCGATCAAATGCTCGCAGTTGTCGATCACCAGCAGCATCTGCCGCTCCCGCAGACTGTTGATCAGGCACGCCATCGGTTCACTGTCGTGCAGCGAAAGATCCAACAGGGCGGCGAGGTGCGAGCAGATCGAAGCAGGGTCATCGAGCGGTGCCAGATCCAGCAGACGAATACCGTTGCGATAACGGCCGATCAGTTGCTCGGCGACGCGCAGGGCCACGGTAGTTTTGCCGATGCCACCGGGGCCGACCAGGGTGATGCAGCGCTGGCGCGGCAGTTGGGTGATCAGGCTGTCGACCACCGACTGGCGACCGATCATCCGCGTGCGACGCAGTGGCAGGTTATGCTGGCCGAGGTGGGTGGCGGCGGGGCGTTGTTCAATCGATTGCAGCACGACCGGCGCGACGAAACTGTAACCGCGTTGCGCAACGGTGATGATATAGCGCTGGCCGTTCTGACCGTCGCCGAGGGCCTTGCGCAGCGCGGCCATGTGCACTCGCAGATTGATGTCTTCCACCACACTGTCCGGCCATACCCCGGCGATCAGTTGCTGCTTGCTCACCACCTCGCCGGCGTTGGCCAGCAGGATCAGCAGAATATCCATGGCACGCCGGCCCAGGCGCAAAGGCTGGTCGCCTTCAAGCACCAGCCGCTGGCCGGGGTGGATCCGATAGGGGCCGAAACCGATGGCCTGATTCGGGGAAAGACTCAACCGCTCACTCCTTCGACGTTTTTTTTGATCCTGATCCGTCGGGGTGAAGAATCCGTGACGGGCAGGGCGCAGAGCGACTCGAAGGTCACGCAAGCCGTCTGATCCGCAGTATCCGGGCATATTCCTCAGGATTTGCCGCCAGTGCAACTTGCGCGAGAGGCAGGCGTTCGGGCACCGCTCGGCATCCAGCGCCTTCACCACTGTATTTAAAGGGCAGAACCTGTGCCTGCTCACCCGACAGCCGGGAAAAATTAACAACGATTAACTCGTCCGCGCCCGCGTCAGAGCCAAAACTCCGGGGCAATGGAATGCATACGTCCGGAGGGCGCTGCGATGAGCAAAGTAGTGGTGGTCTATCACAGTGGCTACGGGCACACCCGCGTCATTGCGCAGGCAGTGGCCCAGGGGGTGGAGCGCCACGTGGGCAGCACCTGCCTGTTGCTGGCGGTGGAAGACGTCGAAACCCGCTGGGATGACCTGCACCGCGCCGACGCCATCATCTTCGGCGCGCCGACTTACATGGGCAGCGCCTCGGCCGCGTTCAAGCAATTCATGGAGGCCACGGCCTCGTTCTATCTCGCCCGGCCATGGCGCGACAAACTCGCGGCAGGCTTCACCAATTCCGGCAGCCTGTGCGGCGACAAACTCAATACCCTGCTGCAAATGGCGGTGTTCGCCGCCCAGCATTCAATGATCTGGGTCGGGCTCGATCTGCTGCCCGCGCGTGCGTGCGAAGGGGTGTTCGACGGCCAGTTGAATCGCCTCGGCAGCTCCCTCGGGGCGATGTCCCAATCCTCGGTCGAGCAACCGCCTGAACAAGCCCCTCCGCCGGAAGACCAGTTGACCGCCGCACACTTGGGCGAGCGGGTGGCACGCCTGGCTCAGCGCATGGCTCGGGACTGAAACCGCCTCAGCGGTTTTTCATGACCTGACACCGCCACGCAAACGGATTGATCCCTTCGCTGCGGGTGAAGATGTGGCAGAAGTGCGCCTGATCGCAGAATCCGCATTCCAGGCTGATCTGTGTAAGGCTGTGGTTGGTGTGCTGGATCAACAACTTGGCCCTGGCAATGCGCTGGGTACGGATCCAGTCTTGCGGCGAGTACCCGGTGCTGCACTTGAACGCCCGGGAAAAATGGCTGCGAGAGAGTGAGCAGGCGCTGGCCAGTTCGGTGACTTCGAGGCTGTCGCCCAGGCGTTCGAGTATCAGTTGTTTCACCAGCCGCTCCCGCTGCGGGCTGAGGCCGCCCGTACCGGTTCTGCGTGGTTCGATGGCAGGAGCGAGGGCGACGGTTTGTTGTGAATGAGCCATGGCCAGGGTCCGTGTCGGGGGGAATGCACTGTCAGGCTTTCCCTTGGTTCAAAAAACAACGTTGCGCAGAGGGTTTCATTGTTCGGCGAGGGGCGAGGGCTGACGAGTTAAACGTTGTTAATTACGCTGGCTGAACCTGAACTCAGCACACCGCTGCAAGTCCTCGCGGCGCAGGCCGGGCAGGATGGCAAGGACAGGCGGACCATTGGGGGCCGCAGTTTCGGGCTCGACCAAGGGGATACGCATGAAAGGATTGTTCAGCGCCGTGACTGGCCTGGCGCTTGCCGGTGTGATGAGCAGTGCCATGGCGCAAGCGCCACAGATCGGTACTCAGGCACCTGGTTATTTCCGTCTGGCACTGGGCGATTACGAAGTCACCGCGTTATTCGACGGCTACAACGATCTGTCGCCGAAACTGTTGCAGGGCCTGAGCCAGAGTCAGATCCGTGCATTGCTGGCCCGTCGCTCGATTGAAACGCCGGGTGTGCAGACCGCGTTCAATGCGTTTCTGGTCAATACCGGCAAGCAACTGATTCTGGTCGATACCGGCGCGGGCCAGTGCATCGGCGCCACCGCCGGCCAGCTCTCGGCAAACATGCAGGCCGCCGGATACAGGCCTGAACAGGTCGATGCGATTCTGCTGACCCATCTGCACCTGGATCACGTTTGTGGATTGGTCGACGGCCAGCAACAGCCGATCTTCGCCAACGCTACGGTCTACGCCGCCAAGGCTGAAGCCGATTACTGGCTTGATCCGCAGGCAATGGCCAAGGCGCCGGCCGGTGCCCGGGAGTTTTTCAAGATCGCCCAGGACTCCACTGCGCCTTACGTGGCGGCCGGGCGCTTCAAGACGTTCGCAGAGGGCCAGTCGCCTTTGCCGGGTGTGGTCGAAGCTACACTGGAAGCCGGGCACACGCCAGGCAGCACCACCTACCGCTTCACTTCGCAGAACCAGAGCATCGTGTTCATGGGCGACCTGGTGCACAACCTCGCGGTGCAGTTCGATCATCCCGAAGTGTCGATCAGTTTTGACGTCAACAATCAGCAAGCGATCAAAAGCCGTCATGCAGTGTTCAGCGCAGCGGCCGCCAGCAAAACCTGGGTGACGGCCGCGCATTTGCCGTTTCCGGGTATCGGCCACATCACGGCGGTCGACAAGCACTTCCAATGGGTACCGGTTGAATACGGCCCCTACAAACGCGCGGCCAAAGTACCGCTGATCGAGTAAAGTGCCCACCTTTCACGTCAGGCTCAAACAAGGAAAACGTGCCCTATGAACCGTAATGATCTGCGCCGCGTCGACATGAACCTGCTGGTGATTTTCGAAGCACTGATGTTCGAAAAAAACCTGACCCGCGTTGCTGAAAAACTGTTCATGGGCCAGCCGGCGGTAAGCGCGGCGCTGGGCCGTTTGCGCGATCTGTTCGACGATCCACTGTTGCTGCGCAACGGTCGCGGCATGGAGCCGACGGCGCGGGCGCTGGCGATTCTTCGGGAGCTCCAACCGGCGATGGACGTGATTTCCGGCGCGGTCAGTCGGGCCAAGGAGTTCGATCCGGCCACCAGCTGCGACGTGTTCCGCATCGGCCTGTCGGATGACGCCGAATTCGGTCTGTTCCCGCCATTGCTGCGCCAGTTGCAGGAAGAGGCGCCGGGGATCGTGGTCGTGGTGCGCCGTGCCAACTACCTGCTGATGCCGACGTTGCTGGCCTCCGGGGAAATCTCCGTCGGCGTGAGTTACACCACCGATCTGCCGGCCAACGCCAAGCGCAAGAAACTGCGTGACATTCCGTGCAAGGTGCTGCGCGGCGACAACCGCCCGGGCCCGCTGACTCTGGATGAATACTGCGAGCGGCCTCATGCGATGGTGTCTTTCTCCGGCGACCTGAGCGGCAACATCGACGTGGACCTGGCCAAGGTCGGTCGCAGCCGTCGTGTGGTGCTCGGCGTGCCGCAATTCAGCGGTTTGCGCGCGCTGCTGGCCGGCACCGAGATGATCGCGACCGTGCCGGATTACGCGGCGTGTGCGTTGGTTGAGGGGTGTGCGTTGCGGGCTGAAGATCCACCGTTTCCGATTGATGCGGCGCAACTGTCGATGGCGTGGAGCGGGGTGCATGACAACGATCCGGCGGAGAAATGGCTGCGTTCGCGGATCAGTCAGTTCATGTCGGTGTCGCTGGATATTCCGGCGGTTTAGTTACTCGGATACAGGAAAACGGCCAGTGGGCCGTTTTTTTATCGGTGGCAAATAGGGGGACCGTTCGTCTTAAACCCGCCCGCACCTGTAATTTCTGACAGTAGCCAGCCTCGGTTCAGCGCCATTCAATACCTCCATCGCCCCGCCATTCGATCGGA
>NZ_NEJZ01000028.1:0-69776 GCF_002113215.1 Pseudomonas sp. B15(2017) | reverse complement strand
GGTGGGCCGGTACCTGACGCCGGATCCGGTGAAGCTGGCCGGGGGGCTGAACCAGTACCGGTACGTGCCGAATCCCACGGGGTGGGTGGATCCGTTGGGGTTGACGTCCAATTGTCCGCCGCCGAACAGGCCGGGATGTCCGGTGCCGGATGGGGTAGGTGGTTCGGTTGTTGATAAAGGCGAGCCGCAGCTGCCGAAGATGACAGCGCAGGAACGGCGGGCGAAGATTGATGAGTTGGCAGAGGCGAATGCTTATCGGCGTTTGGATGAAATGGAGAAAGCTACGCGAGACGCACACTCCTTAGAGAAACATGGCAAACAGACCACACTGGCTTCTCAGCAGGAACGTTCGATGACGGGTAGAAATCCAACAACTGGAGTCATCGAGGTTTACACCAACGGGAGACGAGCAGGGCAGCCAAAAATACCCAGTGCTGCCACTCATTTTTTTAGCTATCGAGACCAATTGAACGCGATACATCGTGCTCAGCTTATTTTCAGGCGAAATGGGCAAATGGCGTCTAAGGAACCGATGAATATGGGCAAGGTGGTTGGTGAAGGGTACAAAAGAGGTGGAGTAATTTACGGGCAGCAAACACATGCGGTAGTCATCCTTGATAGAGCAGGTATGCCGATAACCTCTTATACGGAATTTATGGAATGAAACGTAAGCCTGAATATTTTGTTTTGCGTGGTCTTCTTTTTCTGTTTGATATAGAAAACACTCATGATGATGCACGTGAAAAAATCATTGTTTCAAAGAATGTTAATGACAAGAAAGAGCTTGCTGAGCTGCTTGATATTCTTATGAAGCCTGAGTTTCTTTCTTACACTTTTCATGAACGCGAGTGGTGTATTGATACGCTGAAGCACTACTTGGACGCTGGTGACAGCTTTGATGCTGTATTCACAAAAATCACAACTTATTTTGATGATGATGTAGAGGATCAACGTCAGTTCATGCAGGTTTTGTTAAGTTGCTTGTTGAGGTATCACATCGATGACTCAACAGAGAGATAAGGATGTCACAGGGAAAGGCCGTACTTTGACAGTCAGCGTTGGCCAATAACCTGCGGTGTATCAAGGTCAGGAGCCGTAAGGCTATCAATCAAATGCACACTATACCCCGGCACATTCTTCGCATGATGCTTCGCCTGCGAAGCCATTTCCGCCAATTGACTCGCATCCAGTTGCGCACAAGCTTCAGGATGCAAATGCACCACACCAATGGACAATGACAGCAATGGAAACTCCTGACGAATACCCTGGCGGTTCGGCGCAACAAAACACCCAGCGTCCAGGTGTTCGGGGCGGTAGAAGCGACGGCATTGGCTCTGGAAATCATCAAGCAATTGGTTCAGCCGTTTGCGCCAATCTTCCGGGCCGAGCACCAACAGGAAATCGTCACCACCGATGTGGCCAACAAAATCGCGGGACGGGTCGACGCGTTCGTTTAGGCATTGCGCCAGACACAACAACACCTCATCCCCACGCCCATACCCATAGATATCGTTAAAGGGTTTGAAGCTGTCGATATCGACATAGCAGATAACCGACTCCCGTCCCTGTTGCAGCAACCGTGTCAGGCATTGCTGGATCGGTACGTTGCCGGGTAGCAGAGTCAGCGGATTGGCGTACCGAGCCTGCTGGATTTTCAGTTCGGTAATCAGTTTGAGCACGTCGATTACCCTGCCCAGACCCAGATAGCTGCCGTTGAGGGTGATGATGAAGTCTTCTTCGATGCGTTGCCGGGCGCGGCTGGTGATCAGACGGCTGACCTGTTGCAGTGACTGGCTCATTTCCACGGCGAGGAAGTCGTCGTTCATCAGGCGGCTGATCGGTTTGCGAGCGAACAGGTCGGTGGCGAACGGCTTGAGAAGGGCATCGGACAATGAATGACGATGAACGATGCCGCACGGCTGACCCTGTTCGTCGAGCACCGCCAGTGAGTTCAGGTTGGCCTGGCGGCGGAAGGCTTCCAGTACGGTGGCGGTCGGTGTGTCGCGATTCACGGCCGGTTGATCGATGAGCAGGGCGCTCAGGTCGCTGCCTTCGTCATTCAGCGCCACGGCGCTACTGTCGTGTTTGGGCATCAGGGTCCGGGCGTCGCGTGACGGATGTTCCTGCGGGCGCCCCAGCAAATAGCCCTGCACCAGATCAACGCCCATCTCGGTCAGCACCGCCAACTCTTCCGGCAACTCGATGCCCTCGGCAATCACCTGCGCCCGCGAGGCCTTGGCGATTTGCAGGATCGATCCGACGAACTCACGCTTCAACGCGTCCTGATGAATGCCGTCGATAAAGTGCCGGTCGATCTTCACGTAATCCGGCCGCAGCTCCGACCACAGGCGCAGGCTCGAGTAACCCGCGCCCAGATCGTCGAGAGCAATCGAAAAACCCATCGCCCGGTAGTGATGCAGCGCGGTTTGCAGCAACTGAAAGTCGTCGATCGGTGTCTGTTCGGTGAGTTCGATCACCACCTGACTCGGCGGAATACCAAAATCCTGTAGCAACTGCAGTGTCCGCCCCGGCTGGTGCGCGGCTTCGAGCAGGGATTCGGGAGAGACGTTGAGAAACAGTTTGCCCGGCAATTGCTGTTCGTTGAAACGACGACAGGCACTCTGGCGGCAGGCGATTTCCAGTTCGCTCAAGCGGCCGGCCTGGCGGGCCACGGCGAACAGGGCGATGGGGGAGTGCAGCGGGCTGTTGGACGGGCCGCGGGTCAGGGCTTCGTAGCCGAGAATGCGCCGTTCGGAGAGGCAAATGATCGGCTGGAACAGGCTGTGTAAACCGCTTTGAGTCAGGATCGAGCTCAAGGCACTCAGCTGTTCGGTCGTGGTCATGGCAATCTCTGGCGATAAAAAAGGACTGGGAGCGTTCTCGATGAAGAGAACCGCTCCCAGTCCTTTATTGCACGACAGAATGATGACTGTTTGATGACGACCCGGGGATCGTCAGCATTAAATTGCCATCACCTTATTTCTTTGCGACCTGGTTGCTCAGCTTCAGGTAATCCAGCAGTACACGCCCGGTCTCGCTAAGGTAGGCGTCGTCTTCCGGTTTGACCTTGTCCGGCTCGGCGGCTGCCAGGGCGTCGTCGTCTTCTTTCTTCAGCTCTTTGAGCGGTTCTTCGCCTTTGGCCTTGCGACGGATGTTCTCCATCGCCAGTTGCTTGGCGTCGATATCGGCGTGCTGGGCACGGCGTTCGGCTTCATTGAGGCTGACGGTTTTCTCTTCCAGCAGCTTCTGCGCCAGGGCCAGCTTGTCGCGGATGAACACGAACTCCGCGTCCTTGGCGGAACGGGTGTCATGCTCGGATTTCAGCTGGGCCAGGTACGGTTTGAACGGATCGCTCGCCGGTTTGATCGCCGCGCGGATGGTGTCCCACGGCATGGCTTCCGGCAGGGCGCTTTCGCCGATTTCCTTGGTGTCGATGATCGACGGGTAATCGATGTCCGGCAGGACGCCCTGATGCTGGGTGCTCTGACCGGAAACCCGGTAGAACTTGGCCAGAGTGAGTTTCAGTTCGCCATGGTTCAGCGGCTGAATGGTCTGCACGGTGCCTTTGCCGAAGGTCTGGCCACCGATGATCAGCGCACGGTGGTAGTCCTGCATGGCGCCGGCGAAGATCTCCGAAGCCGAGGCGGACAGGCGGTTGACCAGCAACGCCATCGGGCCTTTGTAGAACGCGCCCGGGTTTTCATCTTCAAGTACATCGACCCGGCCATCGGCGTTGCGCACGAGCACGGTAGGGCCCTTGTCGATGAACAGGCTGGTCAGCTCGGTGGCTTCCTGCAGGGAACCGCCGCCGTTGTTGCGCAGGTCGATGACCACGCCGTCGACTTTATCTTTCTGCAGTTCGGTCAGCAGCTTCTTGACGTCGCGGGTGGTGCTCTTGTAGTCCGGATCGCCGGCACGGAAGGCCTTGAAGTCGAGGTAGAACGCCGGAATCTCGATCACGCCGAGCTTGTAGTCGCGGCCGTCCTGTTTCAGGTTCAGCACGGACTTCTTCACGGCCTGGTCTTCGAGCTTCACCGCTTCACGGGTGATCGGCACGATCTTGCTGGTCTGGTCGTTCGGCGCATTGCTGGCCGGAATCACTTCCAGACGCACCACGGTGCCTTTCGGGCCACGGATCAGCTTGACCACTTCGTCCAGACGCCAGCCGACCACGTCTACCATCTCTTTGTTGCCCTGGGCAACACCGATGATCTTGTCGGCCGGAGCAACCTGCTTGGTCTTGTCGGCCGGGCCTGCGGGCACCAGACGCACGACTTTCACCTGGTCGTTGTCGCTCTGCAACACGGCGCCGATGCCCTCGAGGGACAGGCTCATGTTGATGTCGAAGTTCTCCGCGTTATCCGGCGACAGATAGTTGGTGTGCGGATCGTAAGACATCGCGAAGGTGTTGATGTACGCCTGGAAGATGTCTTCGGCGCGGGTCTGGTCCAGACGCGCCAGTTGATTCTTGTAGCGCTTGGTCAGGGTTTCCTGGATCTGCTTCGGGTCTTTGCCGGCGATCTTCTGCCGCAGCACTTCGTCCTTGACGCGTTTGCGCCACAGGTCATCGAGTTCGGCGGTGGACTTGAGCCAAGGAGCGTCCTTGCGATCGATCAGCAAGGTTTCCTTGGTGGTGAAGTCCATCTTGTCGACGCCTTTGTTCAGCTCGGCAAGGGCGAAGTCCAGACGCGCCTTCACGCGGTCCAGATAGCGCTTGTAGATGGTGAACCCGGCGTTGAGGTCGCCGCTCTTGAGGAAGTCGTCGAACTGGGTCTTCCACTTGTCGAATTCGGCGATGTCGCTGGCCATGAAATAGCTGCGCGACGGGTCGAGCAGCTTGATGTAGCTGTCGTAGATGATCACCGAGCGCGCATCGTCGAGCGGCGGCTTGCTGTAGTGGTGACGCTTGAGCAACTCGACGACGTTCAGACTGGCGATCACTTCGTCGCGATCAGGCTGCAACTTGTCCCAGCTGTTGGCTGCGAAGGTGGTGCCCGACACCGGCAACAGGCCGATACCGATGAAAAGAGCGAGGGCGGTGCTGGGGAGCAGATGCTTCATGCTGATTCGACGCGGGGACAATTGATAACGCATATTAGGCCGTCTTTGAAGTCGCCGGTACCTCTACGCTCTGTACGATAACTGCTGTTCAGCGTTCGTTCAGACCCCAGGGCCGGTCGCATAATGCAAAAAGCCCGGCGCTACAGCTTCGGGCTCAGTCCAGACTCACTATGGAGGCACTGTGAAGGCATTGCAAGGCGTTGAAGGTCAAGTGGCATGGGTTGATGAACCAAGTCCTACATGTGATGTAGGACAAGTTCGCATCCGAGTAGCGGCAGCGGGCCTCAATCGTGCGGATTTATTACAGAAAGCCGGACTTTATCCGCCCCCTCCGGGTGCCAGCCAGGTGCTGGGTCTTGAGTGCTCCGGGGTGATCAGCGAGGTCGGCGCGGGCTCTTCCTGGCAGGTCGGTGACCGGGTCTGCGCCCTGCTGGCCGGGGGCGGGATGGCGCAAGAGGTGGTCGTCGACGGACGGCATGTGCTACCGGTTCCGGAAGGTGTATCGCTGATCGAGGCCGCTGCCTTGCCCGAGGTGTACGCGACCGTCTGGCTGAATGTGTTTCAACTCGCTGCGCTCAAACCGGGTGAGAAAGTTCTTCTGCACGCCGGGGCCAGTGGCATCGGCTCAGCCGCGATTCAACTGTGCAAGGCTTTCGGCAATCCATGCTGGGTCAGCGTCGGCTCGGCTGAGCGACTGGCCTATTGCGAATCGCTGGGTGCCCAGGGCGGGGTGGTGCGCACCGATGATCTGGAAAGTCTCCGGGATTTCGGGCCGTTCGATGTGATTCTGGATCCGGTCGGCGGCAATTATTCAGCGCTGAATCTGAAGCTGATGGCTCAAGACGGCCGCTGGGTGCTGATCGGTCTGATGGGTGGCCGTGAAGCGAAACTGGATCTGGCCCAGGTGCTGGCCAAGCGCGTGCAACTGCTGGGCTCGACCCTGCGCAGCCGTGAGGATCAGTTCAAGGCCGATCTGTTCAGCGATCTGAGCCAGCACGTGTGGCCGCTGTTTTCCGAAGGGCGCCTGAAGCCGCAACTGGCCAAGGCGTTCCCGATCAAGGATGCGGAGGCGGCGTTCGCCGAGCTGGCGAGCAACACGGTGGCGGGGAAGCTGGTGCTGGTGATCGACGAAAGCCTGAGTTGATCATCGATGCTTGTGGGAGCAGGCCTGCTCCCACAAGGCAATCGCTTACTTCCAGAGGTGAATCGGCCAGCCGGATTTCTCGGCCTGCGCAAGCAACACCGGATCCGGATTGACCACATGCGGGTAATCCACTTTCAGCAGCAGCGGCAGGTCATTGCGTGAGTCGGAATAGAAACTCGCGCCCTCAAGATTTTCTTCTTCGGCGTCCAGCCATTCCAGCAACCGGGTGATTTTGCCTTCGCGGTAGGTCAGGGTGCCTACGGTCTGGCCGCTGTACACGCCATGCGCCACTTCCAGTTCGATGGCCAGAACTTCGTCGATACCCAGCCGTTCGGCAATCGGTTTCACCAGGTGCGTGCCCGAGGCCGAGATCACCAGAATCCGGTCGCCGGCCTGGCGGTGGGCGGCGATGGTTTTGGTGGCATCGCTGAAGATGATGGGTTCTATGAAGTCTTCAACCCACGGCGCGACCAGATGCTCGACTTCTTCCGAGGTGCGGCCGATCAGCGGCTCGAGGCTGAAGTCCATGTAGTCCTCCATGCGCAACTTGCCATGGCTGTAGGCGTCCATCAGCTCATTGTTCCTGCGCATGAACGACTCGGGATCGACCCAGCCCAGGCGCCCCATCTGCTCGCACCATAGCGTTGCGCAGTCACCATGAATCAGCGTGTCGTCCAGATCAAAAATTGCCAGGGCCATCAGTTCAGTTCCCTCTTGGGTGTCAGCAAAGTCATCAGGCTACCTCACACAGGGCGGTGGGATCGATGGAAAGTGACAGGCGCTGACCGTCGGGATGCAGATCCGCTGCCGAACGGTTGAGCACATCCACCACCAGTTCCACGCCCCGGGCTTCGACGCGGTAGCGAATCACGTTGCCCAGCAGGCTGTGGCTGCGGATTTGCGCGTCGGGCTCACCGCTCAGACTCAATTCGATGGCCTCCGGGCGAATCGCGATGCGGTGGTTGATAGGCCGCTGCAACAGCTTCGACGCACTTTCGGCATCCAGCAGATTGTAGTTGCCGATGAAGCCGGCAGCGAACACGTCGACCGGCGCGGTGTAGAGGGTTTCGGCGTCGCCGCTTTGTACGATCTTTCCCTGATTCATCAGGAAAATCCGGTCAGACATGGTCAGCGCTTCTTCCTGATCGTGTGTGACGAAAATCGTGGTCAGGCCGAGTTCGCGCTGGATCTGACGGATCTGCTCACGCAGGTGTTTGCGAATCCGTGCATCGAGGGCCGACAGCGGTTCATCCAGCAGCAACAGGCGCGGACGGGTGACCAGCGAGCGGGCGAGGGCGACACGCTGGCATTGACCGCCGGACAGCTGATGCGGATAGCGGCTGGCGAAATCGTTGAGTTCAACCAGTTTCAACACTTCGGCAACCCGCTTGTGGCTGTCGTCGGCGTTGACCTTTTGCATGCGCAAACCGAAGGCGACGTTCTGTTCAACGGTCATGTTGGGGAACAGTGCGTAGCTCTGGAACACCATGCCGATCCCGCGTTTCTGCGGGGTGAGCGGCACGATGTCGACGCCATCGAGCAGAATCTTGCCGCCATCCACCGGCGTCAGGCCGGCGATGCAGCGCAGCAAGGTGGATTTGCCGCAACCCGATGGGCCGAGCAGGGTGACGAATTCACCCTTCTGGATTTCGCAGTTGATGTCGCTGAACACCGTGGTGCCCGCGTAGTTTTTCTGAAGGTGTTGGACGCTGACATAGCTCATTCGCTTTTGTCCTTGTTCAAGATGTTGGCGACCCAGGTCAGGACCAGCACGAAAAAGAAGTAGGAGATCACCAGCGCACTGGTGAAGTGGCCGCTGCTGTTACGCATGTTGTTGAGGTAGACCTGCAGGGTTTCGTAGCGGGTGCCGACCAGAATGTTGGCGAACACGAACTCACCGAACAGGAACGAGAACGACAACAGCAAGGCGACCATCAGGCCTTTGCGCAGGTTCGGCAGTACCACCAGGAAAGCTGCCTGAAAGGTGCTGGCGCCGAGCAGTTGGGCGGCGTCCATCAAGTCGCGCAGGTTGATCGCTTGCAGGTTGTTGGTGATCGCCCGGTACATGAACGGCAGGGCAACGGTGAAGTAGCAACCGATCAGGATCCACGGCGTGCCGACCATCGCGAACGGCCCGGAACCGTAAAGCTGCAACAGCCCCACCGACGACACCACCGGCGGCACCGCAAAGGGCAGCAGGATCAGGATGTTCATCAGCGCATCGAGTTTCGGGAAGTGGTAATGCACCACGAACAGCAGCGGCAGGATCAGCACCACCGACAGGATCAGCGCGCCGACGCACACCAGCAGCGACTGACCGAAGGCGTGCAGGAAGCGCGGGTCGCTCCACAACTGGACGTACCACTTGAAAGTGAAACCGCTGGGCAGGATGGTGGCCGACCAGCTGCTGGCAATCGAGTAGATCAGCGTGCCCAGCAGCGGCAGAAGCAGGATGGCGAACAGCAGATACACCACGACGCGGTGGTAGACGCCGGCCGGGCCGGATTCAGCGCGAGACATGGTAGCTCCTCTTCAGCAACAGTTGATGCACGACGGTCACCAGGGTCATCAGCGCCACCAGCACGACGGCCAGGGCGCTGGCCAGGTTCGGATCGAGGGAAATGTCGCCGGACACCATCGCCGCAATCCGGATCGGCAATACGTTGAAGTTGCCGGTGGTCAGCGCGTAAACCGTGGCGTAGGCGCCGAGGGCATTGGCCAGCAGGATCACGAAGGTGCCGAGCAGGGCCGGGGTCAGCACCGGCAGGCCGATGTGGCGCCAGAACTGCCAGCTGTCAGCGCCGAGCAGGGCGGCGGATTCGCGCCAGTCTTCACGCAGCGCATCGAATGCCGGGTACAGCAGCAGGACGCCGAGGGGAATCTGGAAGTAGGTGTAGAGGATGATCAACCCGGTTTTCGAGTACAGGTTGAAGTCTTCGATGATCCCGGCCTGCTTCAACATGATGGTGATGCTGCCGTTGAAGCCGAGCAGGATGATGAAGGCAAACGCCAGAGGCACGCCGGCGAAGTTGCTGGTCATGTTGGCGAAGGCATTGACGAAGTTGCGCAGTTTCGAATCGACCCGGCGCAGGGAGTACGCACCCAGCACCGCGATGATGATCCCGAACACACTCGACCAGAAACTGATTTCGAGGCTGTACTGGATCGCCTGCAGGTAGAACTTCGAGCTGAAGATCCTGCTGAAGTTGGCGAAGCCCCAACCGAATTCTTCCGATTGCAGGCTGTTGATCATCACCCAGATCAGCGGGGCGATTTCGAACACGATAAAGAACAGCGCGAAAGGCACCAGGCACAGGGCGGCCAGCCATTTGCCGCGAGTCATTGAGTTCACTTGAGCAACTCCCGGCAAACAGGTTTGTCGTGGGGTACGCCGAGCAGTTCGCAGACGGTTCCGCAGATGTCGGTCTGCTTCGGCGTGGCGCCGGCATTCAGGCTGAAGGCGTCACCGAGTACGAACAACGGCACCTGGCGTTCTTCCGGCAGCAGGCCGTTGTGCGAGCGGTCGTTGTTCATGCCGTGGTCGGCAGTCACCAGCACTTGGTAACCGGCGTCGAGCCAGCCTTGCAGGTAGTCGGCGAGGATGATGTCGGCGCTGCGCGCGCTGTTGCGGTATTGCGGGGTGTCGAGGCCGTGCTTGTGGCCGGCGTCGTCGATGTTCATCGGATGGATCAGCAGAAAATCCGGGGCGTGGCGCAGGCGCAGGTTTTCGGCGTCGGCGAACAGGTGCGAGTCCGGGTAGTGATCGTTCCAGTAGAAGTGGCCGTGCTGGATCGGTAGCGTCGGGTCATCGGTATGCCGATCCCGAGCCGCCACGAACGGCGAGCGGTTGTAGAGCTCGCTGACCCAGTGGTACGCCGCGGCGGCGGTTTTCAGACCGGCATCGCGGGCGTAGTGATAAATGCTGCGCTGGTTGGACAGGCGCGAGACGTTGTTGTGGACGATGCCGCTCTCGATCGGTGGCACGCCGGTGAGGATGCATTCGTAAAGCGGTCGGGACAGGGCCGGCAGCTCGCACTCCAGCTGGTACAGCGCCGCGCGTCCTGCGCCAACGTAAGCCTGCAGATGCCCCATGGCGTGACACGCAACCTCGTAACTGAGGCCGTCGAGCACGACAAGGATGACGGTGTGCTTCATAGGGGCAAAAACTCCGCGAAACAGAAAATTTCAGATTCAGTCGGGAGCCCTTGTGGGGGCGAGCTTGCTCGCGAAGGAGTCGTGTCAGCCAACATCAATGTTGAACGAAAGACCGCATTCGCGAGCAAGCTCGCTCCCACAGGGATCTCCAGCAATCCCGGAAGCGGGACTTACGGGCTTACTTCATTTCTACGATGACTTCTTCGTTCCACTTCTGCGGCAGGGCCTTGGAGGTTTTTTCCCACGCATCGGCGTCCTTGATCGGCGTGACCTTCTTGTACTGCTCGTTCGGCAGCAGTTTGGCTTTCACGTCTTCCGGCAATTGCAGGTGCTCGGCGCGGATCGGGCGAGCGTTGCCGCGGGCGAGGTTGGTCTGGCCGGCGTCACTGAAGATGTATTCGCGGGTCAGCTTGGCGGCGTTCGGGTTCTTCGCGTATTTGTTGATGATGGTGGTGTAGCCGGAAATCACCGAGCCGTCAGACGGAATCAGCACCACGTAGTCATCCGGGTTGGCCATCTTGGCCTTGTAGCTCAGGCCGTTGAAGTCCCAGACCACGCCGACTTCGATCTCGCCTTTTTCCATGGTGGCGATGGTCGGGTTGGCCATCGACAGGCGACCCTGCTTGGCGATGTCTGCGAACAGCAGCAGGGCAGGCTGGAGGTTTTTCTCGTCGCCGCCGTTGGCCAGCGCAGCGGCGAGTACACCGTTGGCAGCTTGTGCAGCGGTGCTCACGTCACCGATGGAAACCTTGTATTTGCCGCCCTTGAGGTCAGCCCATTTGGTCGGAACTTCGGAGCCGTGCAGCAGCTTCTTGTTGACGATGAAAGCGATGGTGCCGGTGTAGGCCAGTGCCCAGTTGCCGTCCTTGTCCTTGGCCCAGTCCGGTACTTGATCCCAGGTGGTCGGCTTGTACGGTTGCACCACGCCTTGCTTGACCGCGATCGGGCCGAAAGCCGCGCCGACGTCGCCGATGTCGGCGGTGGCGTTGTCTTTCTCGGCGGCGAACTTGGCGATTTCCTGGGCCGAACTCATGTCGGTGTCGATGTGTTTCAGGCCGTAGTTCTTGGCCAGGTCTTCCCAGGTGCCTTTCCAGTTGGCCCAGTCATCGGGCATGCCGACGCTGTTGACGGCGCCTTCCGCTTTCGCAGCGGCTTCGAGGGTTTTCAGATCATCAGCCGCCATGGCGGCGGTGCACATGGCAATGGTCGAGCCTAACAGTGTTGCCAGGAAAAGCTGTTTCATTCCGAAGCTCCTTGGTCGTGTTCAACGCTGCGATTGCGGTTTGTGTTGGTCTAGGTCAGCAATACCTGAGCCAATGTAGGGGGGCTGGATGACACTTTGATGTCGGCGGATACCTGACCCGCCCTTTATTTCGCCGATATCGTCGGCAGCCCGCTAAGCGTAGACCACCCTCAAAGTCCCGGTGGGCAAGGGACTTGGCCGATGTATTGCAAGTTGTCAGGGCGACCGTTCGGTAGTTTTGTCATCTCTCGGTCATCTGCACTGCCTAGGCTTGCAACACGACCGAATGGCGCAATAGCTGTGCGGTTTTGCCCCGAAACAGTGCTGGTCTAGTCCAGATAGGTAACGTTGATGCGCGATGAGGCAACAAAAGCGGTGACAGCGATTGGCCAGATCCTTCAGGAGCAGCTCGATCACGGGTTGCTGGCGGCGGGGAGCAAGTTGCCGGCCGAGCGCAAGCTCAGTGAGCTGTTCGGCACGACGCGGATTACGGTGCGTGAAGCCTTGTTGCAACTGGAGGCGCAAGGGCAGATTTATCGCGAGGAGCGGCGGGGCTGGTTCGTGTCGCCACCGCGTCTGGCCTACAACCTGATGCAGCGCAGTCACTTTCACGCGATGGTCAGTGCGCAGGGGCGGGTGCCGTCGACCGAGGTGATTTCGGCGCGGTTGCAACCGGCGTCAGCGGCAGTATGTGCCTGGTTGCAGTTGCCGGCGTTGTCGAGCGTGATTCAGATTTGCCGGTCGCGGCGGATCGATGGGCGGCTGGTGTTGTATGTGGAGCATTATCTGAATCCGCAGTTTTTTCCGGGGATTCTGGAGTTTGATTTGAATCAGTCGATTACCGAACTGTATGCGCGGCATTACGACTTGCACTATGGGCGGGTGCGGTTCGAGATTGTGCCGACGTCTTTATCGGTCGATGCGGCGGCGGCGTTGCGGGTGTCGGTGGGGAGTCCGGGGTTGAGGATTGCTCGGGTTAATTATGATCAGGCCGGGCGGTTGATTGATTGTGATCTGGAGTTTTGGCGGCATGATGCGATTCACGTGGGGGTTGATGTGGTTTGACCTTGGCGGCCTCTGGGCCGACCAGGTTTTGGGTTGTTTTGGGTGAATATCCGTTGCTTCGGGTGCTGCCGCTGACGGTTTCGCCCTTACGGCGAGTCACTTTGGCAAACGCCCCAAAGTAACCAAAACGCTGGGCCCCTGCGTTCGGCACCTCGCTGAGGCTCGGTGTTCCTTCGTTCCGGGATTCATCCGGGGGCATCGCCTACGGTTTGCTTCGCTGCACCTCCTCTCGATGCATGCGGCTGCGCCGCACGGTCGCTGCGCTCCCACCCCCGGATAAATCCCTCCACTCAGCCTTCCGATGGGGCCAAAAGATCAAAAGCTTTACTCGAGCTAACGCTCATCGTGGTGAGTGGTGGGAGTTAGCTTGCCAGCGATGGCGGCCGGAAGTCGGTCAGATTCGCCGGATCTATTCTTGAGTTTGGCCACCACCGCCTGCGGTGATCACTTGCACATTCATCCTCGGCGTCGCCAGATCCAGGCCGGCCTCATCCAGATGCCGTTTCAGCGACAGGTTGAACGCCCGTGAAACTTCCCACTGTTTGATCGGTGCTGTCTTGAACCTTGCGCGCAGTATCGCGTTGCCGGATTCGAAGCTTTCCACGCCCTGAAATTCCAGCGGCGACCAGATGTTGCGGCGTTGCAGCGGATCTGTGCGCATTTTCTGGCCGACGTCGCGCATCAGTTTGATGGCTTCGTCGATGCTCATGTTGAACGGCACGGCCACGCGGAAGATCGCGTAGCCGAATTCGCGGGAGTAGTTCTTGATGCTTTTGATTTCGCTGAACGGGATGGTGTGGACGATGCCGTCAATGTCCCGCAGGCGAACGGTGCGGATGGTCAGGCCTTCGACGGTGCCCAGGTGGCCGCCGACGTCGACGTAGTCGTCGATGGCCAGGGAGTCTTCGATGATGATGAACAGGCCGGTGATCAGATCCGCTACGAGCGACTGGGCGCCGAAGCCGATGGCCAGACCGATCACGCCGGCACCGGCCAGCAGGGGCGTGACGTTCATGCCCATGTTTGCCAGGGCGACGATCAGGGCGATGATGAAGATCGCCACGAAAAGCACGTTGCGGATCAGCGGCATCATGGTTTGCGCGCGGGCGTTGGCCAGGCCTTTGCGGGAGCGGGTGAGGGCGTGGTGGACGGCGGTGTCGCTGAGAATCCAGATCAGCCACGCGAAGATCAGCGTACCGATCAGGCTGAAGATTTTTACGCTGACGTCGTGGCCTTCGCCTTCGGTGAAGCCGATCAGTGACATGCCCCAGACCCGCAGGCCGAGTTCGATGAAAGCCAGCCACACCAGTAAATGGGCGAGGGTGTAGAAAAAGCTTTTCAGGCGCTCGGAATACAACGCATGACGTTTCGGGCCACGTTGGGGTCTGAGGGCGTGGCGGCGGACGAGGCCGTTGATGACCATGCACAACACCAGCAGCACGGTGCAGATCAGTGACTGGCGCAGTGCGGTGCTGGTGTCGCCGGCGGAGATGAAGGTGGCGAAGAGGGAAATGCCGACCAGCACCAGTGCCGGGACGTACCAGAAGGTGCCGAGGATTTCGATGGTGTCGCTGAGGGCGCGGCGGGTCAGGCGCCGGGACAACGGCTGGTTGCGGATCAGGTGGGCGATCGGCCGGCGGAAGCGCAGGATGAACAGCCCGGTCGACAGCGCCGCAAGGACATTGGCGACGGTGGCGGCGGTGTGGGCCAGGTGCACACCGAGGCCGGCCACCAGTCGCGGATCGCTCAGGGCTTCACCGAAGGCGGCGAAACTGCCGATCAGCCATAACGGGCGGAAGGCCTGGTGACGCAGGATGTACAACGCGCGATGGCGGTGCGGGCCGTCGAGTACGGAAAAGGCGATCACGCAGATGGCCGAGAAACAGGTGCCGACCACCAGCGCATACGCCAGCACCATCGCCAGGCTTTTGCCCAGTGACGAGGGCAGTGCGTAGCTCATGTAAACCGTGATCACCAACGCGATCAGCCAGGGCCCGAGCTTGCGCAGGGCGAAGCGCAACATGTCGAGGGCCCGGGGATTCTGCGGCAGTTCTTCGGTCAGACCGAAGCGCATGCGTACCCGGTGGCCGAGCCAGATCAGCGCGGCGGCGAGCAGGCTCCAGACCGCGAGGATCACGGCGAAGGCGAAGATGATCGGCAGCCATTCGCTGGCCGGCAGCATCAGGCCTTTGAGCTCGTCCTGAGCCATGTCGAATTCGGCGGACCAGCGATTGAGCGGGCTGTCGGCGCCGGTGAACTGTTTTTCGAAGGTGGCGAGGGTGCCGCCGATCAGTCCCAGCACGCCTTCTTCCGGGCTGGCCTGGGCCTTTTTCGTGGCGTCGCGCAGTTTTTTCAGATCGGTCAGCAACTGGGCGCGTTGCTTGTCGTTTTCCAGCGACTTGATGACTTCGTCCAGGGACTGGCCGAGCGGTGCCTGGGCTTCGGGCTGAGTATTGCCGGAGCCCGTGAGCAGCCCCGGCAGACCGGCAGCATCGGCAGGTGCCGGCGACATCAGGGTCATCAGGCAAACGAGAAACAGGCAGGGCAGGGCAAAAAGACGAGCGAACACTAGGCGGTCAACCTCGCAAGGGGCGGATCGGGCGAGTGTACGAGCCCGCCAGATTCAATGCGAGCCGGGGGCGGATTTATTCGTTGAGTTTGGCAAGGATCTTGTAGACCACGGTGGCCAGGATCATCAGCATGCCGATCCACATGGCGAACACACCGGCGTTCTTGTCACGGAAGTTGAAGCCGATGGCCAGCAGAATCATTCCGCACAGGATGGGAATGAGCATGGAGTGAAACGCAGACATCGAGATCATGGCGACAGCCTTGTCGAAGGAAATGATTTAAGTCTAGGTGGGATTTGGCCGACCGGTGGTGATCTGTATCAGAACCGAGCCGGTTTTACAGGCCGAGGGATCGCAGCCCGAAGCTGCGATCCCGACTGTGTCCTACGGCAGTTCGCGACTGGCGTAGAACGCGCTCAGCACTTTGACCAG
Organism: Pseudomonas sp. B15(2017); assembly: GCF_002113215.1. Taxonomy (NCBI): domain Bacteria; kingdom Pseudomonadati; phylum Pseudomonadota; class Gammaproteobacteria; order Pseudomonadales; family Pseudomonadaceae; genus Pseudomonas; species Pseudomonas sp. B15(2017). Next base: position 54,106 of record NZ_NEJZ01000028.1, on the reverse strand, counting down.
GTGGGCCAGGTCGTGGCTGCCGCACAGTTCGCGGATCGAGTGCATGGCGAACGTCGGCAGGCCGATATCGACGGTGCGCACGCCCAGGTGGCTGGCGGTGATCGGGCCGATGGTCGAGCCGCAACCCATGTCGCTGCGTACCACGAAGCTCTGCACCGGGACTTCTTCGGCCATGCACAGATGGCGGAAGAAACCGGCGGTTTCACTGTTGGTGGCGTAACGCTGGTTGCTGTTGACCTTGATCACCGGGCCGGCGTTGAGTTTCGGGCCGTGATTGGCGTCGTGCTTTTCGGCGTAGTTCGGGTGCACGCCGTGGGCGTTGTCGGCCGAGACCAGCAGGGATTTCTGGATGGTGCGCACGAACTCGTCACCTTCCGGCAACAGACGGCGCAGGGTCTGTTCCAGCATCGGGCCATCAGCGCCGCAGGCAGAGCAGGAACCGACTTCTTCGTGGTCGTTGCACACCAGCACGCAGGTTTCTTCGGTGTCGGCGGTCAGCAAGGCTTGCAGGCCGGCGTAGCACGACAGCAGGTTGTCCAGGCGCGCACCGGCGATGAAGTCGCCATGCAGACCGATGATGGCGGCGCTTTGGGTGTCGTAGAAGCTCAGCTCGTAATCCAGCACCACGTCGGCGTTGAGGCCATGTTCACGAGCCAGTTGGTCGGTGAGCACCGCGCGAAAGTCCACCCGCTCATCACCGGCGAACTGCGCGAGAATCGGTGGCAGTTCGGTCTGGGCGTTGATGGCCCAGCCCTGGTTGGCTTCACGGTTGAGGTGAATGGCCAGGTTGGGAATGATCGCGATCGGGGCCTTGAAGTCGATCAATTGGCTTTCGACCTTGCCGTCACGGCGGAAGGTGACGCGGCCGGCCAGCGACAGGTCGCGGTCGAACCATGGTGCCAGCAGCGCGCCGCCGTAGACTTCGACGCCGAGCTGCCAGAAGCCCTGGCGCTGCAGCTCAGGTTGTGGCTTGACTCGCAGGCACGGGCTGTCGGTGTGGGCGCCGACCAGACGGATGCCGTCGTGCAGCGGTGAGTTGCGGCCCATCTTGATCGCGACAATCGAGGAATCGTTACGGGTGACGTAGTAACGACCATTGGCTTCGGTGTGCCAGGTTTCACGCTCGTCGAGGCGCACATAACCGGCGGCCTCCAGCCGTTGAACAAGGCTGGCGGTGGCGTGGAACGGGGTAGGGGAGGCCTTGAGGAAGTCGATCAGGCCTTGGTTCAACTCTTCGCGCATAAGAAGCTCCAGACAGCAATGGGCGGGAGTTTAACGCATCGGCCTGATGCTTGGGACTAGACATGTGCCACTCGCATCAACGAGCGGCGGCCACCCTTTTTTTCAGATAGTTCATGATCACTTTTTCGTCTTCAGGCTTGTCCGGACGAGGCAGTTGTTTTGGCCAGCGGCTCTGATTGAGCAGCTTTTTCTGACGGCTCTCGTCCCAGCGCAGAATCTCCCGCGACGCGCATTCCCACCATTCATGACGACAGGCGCTGTAGTAGGGGTGATCCATCACCGACTGATTCGCATCGATGTATTGGAACAGGCTGCTCGGGGGGGGCTGGTGAACAGGGTGTCGGTGTCGACGAACAGGGTTTTCTCGACCAGTTGCATACCGGCGGCAATCGCGCAGGCCTTGCGCCGATGGTGGTAGCCGTTGTGTCCCTGCCAGCGCGTCAGGGTCGCTTCGTCGAGCAACACGGTGTCGACCGGCCAGCCTTCGTAGTCCTGCGGCCGGTCAGTGAGAATCCTGATCGCCGGACGTTTGCCGTTTTTGGCCTGGGACAGGGCGGTGAGGATGCTGAACTTGGCTTCGCGCCGGTAGACATCCTGATTGCCGTAAATCAGGTAGAGCAGTTGATGACGGGTCTTCTTGACGGGTGTTGCCAGGGAATCAGTACAACTCATCCGGAACAAAATCCTTTAAAACGGGCGACTGCCGGTCAGGCAGTGCTTAAAACGGTGCCGGGCATTCGAAGCGCAAGCGTTCGCCGGACTGTGGGTGGGTGAAGCTGAGCATGCTCGCGTGCAGGCACAGTCGTGGCCAGGCCGCGAGGGCTTGCTCGTGGGCGTAGAGGCCGTCACCGAGCAACGGATGGCCGATCGACAGCATGTGCACCCGCAACTGGTGCGAGCGGCCGGTGATCGGCGTGAGTTCGACGCGGCACCAGTCGCCGCAACGCTCCAGTACACGCCAGAAAGTCAGCGCGTGCTTGCCGAGTTCGTGATCCACCACATGGCGCGGTTTGGTCGGCGGGTCGTAGCGCAACGGCAAGTCGATGCTGCCGCTGTCCAGTTCCGGCTGGCCCCAGCAGAGCGCGGTGTAGGCTTTCTCTGTTTCACGATCATGAAACTGGCGTGACAGTTCGCGGTGGGTATCGGCGTCGCGGGCCAGCAGGATGATCCCCGACGTTTCCCAGTCCAGGCGATGGACGATTCGCGCTTCCGGGTAGCCGTTTTCCTGCAGGCGGGTGATCAGGCAGTCCTTGTTGTCGTCGGCCCGGCCGGGGACGGAGAGCAACAGGGTCGGTTTGTTCACCACCAGAACGGCGGCGTCCTGATGAATGATTTGGACGTTGGACAACGGCATTAAAACAGCCTCGTAACAAATGCCAACGGCGGCTCAGGGCCCCTCCACTATCGGAAGGGTCCTGAGCCGCCGTCGTTCCTGCCGGATCGACTCAGCGGTCTGGCAGGGTGATGTTGAGTTCCAGAATCGAGCAGCTGCCCTGGCTCTCCAGTGCCACGTGTACGTCGTCGTTGCCGATGTTGACGTACTTGCGGATCACTTCCACCAGTTCCTTCTGCAAGGATGGCAGGTAGTCAGGGGTGCTGCGCTGGCCGCGTTCATGCGCCACGATGATCTGTAGACGCTCTTTCGCGACCGAGGCGGTACTTGGCTTTTTGTTGGCACGAAAGAAGTCAAAAAGGTTCATTACCTACCTCCAAACAGACGCTCGAAGAATCCCTTCTTCTCGACATTCAGGAACCGGTGTTCTTTTTCCTTGCCCAGCAGGCGATCAACGGTATCGCTGTAGGCCTGGCCGGCGTCGCTTTGATCATCGAGGATCACAGGTACGCCCTGGTTGGAGGCCTTGAGTACGGCCTGGGATTCCGGAATGACGCCCAGCAGGCGTACGGCGAGGATTTCCTTGACGTCTTCGACGCCCAGCATTTCGCCTTTTTCGACGCGCTCCGGGTGGTAGCGGGTGATCAGCAGGTGTTCCTGGATCGGCTCTTCGCCTTTTTCGGCGCGACGGGACTTGCTGGCCAGCAGGCCCAGCATGCGGTCGGAGTCACGTACCGAGGACACTTCCGGGTTGGTCACGACGATCGCTTCGTCAGCGAAGTACATGGCCAGGTGCGCGCCTTTCTCGATGCCCGCCGGGGAGTCGCAGACGACGAACTCGAATTGCTCCTTGAGCTCCATCAGGACTTTTTCCACGCCTTCCTGGGTCAGCGCGTCCTTGTCGCGGGTCTGGCTGGCGGCCAGCACGTAGAGGTTTTCCAGGCGCTTGTCTTTGATCAGGGCCTGTTGCAGGTTGGCTTCGCCGTTCACCACGTTGACGAAGTCATACACCACGCGGCGCTCGCAACCCATGATCAGGTCGAGGTTACGCAAGCCCACGTCGAAGTCGACGATCACTGTTTTGTGGCCGCGCAGAGCGAGGCCGGTACCGATAGCGGCGCTGGTGGTGGTCTTACCCACACCACCCTTGCCGGATGTAACCACGAGAATCTTGGCCAAGGTGTTTCACCCCTAAGGAAGAAGGACTGTTCAGCCCCTGAAAAACATCTCTAGAAAACTACTGCAGTCGGACAGCCTTGGCTGGAATTCGGCTTTTGGCCTTTTTCCTACTTCGTTTGAGCCGTTTTCGCTACGTTTTAGAGATGCTTGGAAAATGCGGCAGTATCCGTTAAAGCCGAATGATGTTCAACACGTCGCCCGACAGGCTGACCTGTACGCCCGAGCCCCACATCGGATCGCGACGCAGGTCCTCGGAAACCTTGTAGTGGCCTGCGATGGAGATCAGTTCAGCGCTCAATTGCTGACAGAAAATCCGCGCCTTGGTGTCGCCCTTGACCCCGGCCAGCGCACGACCGCGCATCGGGCCGTATACATGGATGTTGCCATCGGCGAGAAGTTCCGCCCCCGGGCTGACCGAGGACACCACCACCAGATCGCCACCCTGGGCATATATCTGTTGGCCACCACGTACTGGCGTGGTGATGACGCGGGTCGGTTTGACGGCCGGCTCCGGCGGTTTTTCCGGCTTCTTCGGTGCGACGGGTTCAGCGCTTTCCAGCGGTCGTTCGCGGGCGCCGGACGGCGGCAGCACCGGGATGTCGATGGCGATGGCGGCGGCGATGTCTTCGATGCGGCTGGCGCGGATCGCCAGGGTGCGCAGGCCGTGCTGACGGCACACGCGCATCAGGCCCGGCAGGTCGACAGCGCCTTCGCCTGGCGGCAGTTTGTCCAGCGCCAGAACCAGCGGCGCGTTGCTGAAGAAATTCGGTGCCTGGGCGACTTTGGCGGCCAATTGCCGATCGAGGCTGTCCAGGTCGTTGCGGGACAGCTCCAGCACTGTAATGGCGAGCATGCTGCCCTTCAGCTGGAACACGGGATCTTGGTCTTTCGGTTCGGTTTGGCTCATGTCGGCATACAACGGCTTGTCACTAAAAGTGCCGAGACTTATAACGAGAACGCCCGCAGGCCGCAAGCCGGGTCGAACGATGTAGAATGCGCGGCCACTGTATTTACGGAAGCTTTAATGGATCGCCCGCGTTTTCGAAAAGCATTTCTTGCCCCGCGCTTCTGGCCGCTCTGGTGCGGCCTCGGGCTGTTGTGGCTGATCGTGCAGCTGCCCTATCCGGCGTTGCTGGCCATCGGTCGTTTTCTCGGTGCCCTGATGTATCGCTTCGCCGGCGACCGGCGGCGCATCGCCAAGCGCAATCTGGAACTGTGTTTCCCGGAAAAGTCCGCCGCCGAACGCAAGCGCCTGCTCAAGGAAAACTTTGCCTCCACCGGCATCGCCTTCTTTGAAATGGCGATGAGCTGGTGGTGGTCGCGTCAGCGTCTGGCCAAACTGGCTCACGTCGAAGGTCTGGAGCATTTGCAAAAGGCCCGGCGCGAAGGCAAGGGCGTGATTCTGATGGCGGTGCATTTCACCACCCTGGAAATCGGCGCGGCGCTGCTCGGCCAGCAGCACACCATCGACGGGATGTACCGCGAACACAAGAATCCGCTGTTCGACTTCGTCCAGCGTCAGGGCCGCGAGCGGCACAACCTCGATTCGCTGGCGGTGGAGCGTGACGACGTGCGTGGCATGCTCAAGCTGCTGCGTTCCGGCCGGGCGATCTGGTATGCACCGGATCAGGACTACGGCGCCAAGCAAAGTATCTTCGTGCCGCTGTTCGGCATTCAGGCTGCAACGGTCACCGCCACCAGCAAGTTCGCCCGGTTGGGCAAGGCGCTGGTGGTGCCGTTTACCCAGGAGCGTCTGGCCGACGGCAGCGGTTATCGTCTGGTGATTCATCCGCCGCTGGAAGGTTTCCCGGGCGAGACCGAAGAGGAAGATTGCATCCGCATCAATCAGTGGGTCGAAAGCGTGTTGCGTGAATGCCCCGAGCAATACCTGTGGGCGCACCGACGCTTCAAGAGCCGGCCACCGGGCGAGCCGAAGCTGTACGCCAAACGCGGTTGATTTGACCCATCCCCACAAGCACCACGGAGCGTTGCGATGAGCCCAGCTGAACCGGTCACAGGTTTGATTCTTTCCGGCGGTGGGGCTCGGGCGGCGTATCAAGTGGGAGTGCTGGCGGCGATCGCCGAATTGCTGCCATTGGGGGCGGACAATCCGTTTCCGGTGATCGTCGGCACTTCTGCTGGTGCCATCAACGCGGTCAGCCTGGCCAGCGGTGCCACGGATTTTCGCGCCGCCATCGAACGTCTGACGCTGTTCTGGCAAGGCTTTCGCAGCCATCGCGTGCTGCGCAGCGACTGGCCGGGGGTGATCCGCCAGGCCAGTCGTTTTGTCAGCCACAGTCTGTTGGGCATGGGCCGGCAAGTGCCGGTGGCGCTGCTCGACAGTTCGCCGCTGCGTCATCTTCTCAATGAAAAACTGCACATGCCCGGCATCGCCGAATCCATCGCGCGCAAGCAATTGCACGCGGTTGCAGTGACGGCATTCGGCTACGAGTCCGGGCAAGCGGTGACCTTCTACCAGGGCGGCGGCACCATCGATTCCTGGCTGCGTCACCGTCGCATCGGCGTGCCGACGCAGTTGTCGGTTGAGCACTTGCTGGCCAGTTCGGCGATCCCCCTGTTGTTCGCGCCGGTGAAAATCGGCGAGGAGTATTTTGGCGATGGCGCGGTGCGGCAGTCAGCGCCGATCAGTCCGGCGCTGCATCTGGGGGCGAGCCGGGTGCTGGTGGTGGGTGTCAGCGGCAACCCGCGTGGATTTGACCCGGCGCAACCACTGGAGCGCACGTACACCGGTCAACAGCCGACACTGGCGCAGATCGGCGGGCACATGCTCAACAGCACCTTTATTGATAGCCTGGAAAGCGATATCGAACTGCTTCAGCGTCTCAACCAGTTCAGCCGGCTGATGCCCGAAGGCACGCCGACTCGCGCGCTGGGTGTGGCGCCGGTGGAAGTGCTGGTGATTTCACCAAGTCAGCCGATCGATGAAATCGCGGCGCGGCATCGCCAGGAACTGCCGGCGGCGTTGCGGTTGTTCTTGCGTGGGCCGGGGGCGACCAAGACGAGCGGGGCAGGGGTGTTGAGTTACTTGCTGTTCGAGGCGGGGTATTGCAGCGAATTGATCGACCTTGGGCGGCGCGATGCCTTGGCCAAGCGCGATGAGCTGTGCCGGTTTCTCGGGATCGGCGAGGCGCTTGTTCCCGCTTGAGATTTGGGCGCAGCAATCGCTGGCAAGCCAGCTCCCACAGGGTTCTGCGGTGTACACAACCGCTGTGAACGGCGCGTGACCCTGTGGGAGCGAGCTTGCTCGCGATGGCGTCCATAAGGACGCCGCCGGATCAGAAGTGGAACTTCACCAGGAAGCTGGTCACGTTCTGATTGGTGGTGAAGGCACGGGTATCATCGATCCCGTACTTGTCTTTCCAGTAGTCGTATTCAACACCGACGTACAGCTGCTTCTCGCCGAAATTCAGCGCCTTGCCCAGGTCGTATTTGACCTGTGGGTTGAAGTGCAGGTTGGCGTGGTATTCGCCCTTGCTGTTAACGTCGTTGTCGACCACCCAGTCCATGAAACCATCGATCAGGATGTTCGAGTCACCGACCGGAATGGTGTAAGACCAGACCGGTGTGATTTGCCAGACATTGTCGCCCGGACGCGAGCCTTCGGTGTGACGCTGATAGAAGTTCAACTGGAAGTAGTCGAAGCCGGGAATCGCCAGGTCGAAGCCTGGACCGATCAGGTAGGACTCGACGTCGCCTTCGCCGAACTCGTAGGTCATCGCCAGCAGCACGTCTTTGACCGGGCCGAATTCGATCTTCTGATCGAGGATCTTGCCTAACGACAGGCGTGGACTGAATTCGCCGTAGTAAGTGTTGTTGCCGACACCACCGTCAGGCTTGCCGTTGTAGAAAATCTTGTCGACGAACAAAAAGTTGTCCCCGTACTTCCAGGCATCGGCGTGCTCGAAGGTGACGGTCTGCTGGATGGCCGGGTTGACCTTGAAGTCCTTGCCGTAAAGGTAGGTCAGGCTGTTGTTCTGCCATTGCAGCAGACCGTCGGCCATGGCCTGACCCCCTGCCAGCAGCGATCCCGCGAGCATCAGGCTGGTGCACATACGTTTCATTCGGTTGCTCCCAAAGTAGGTGTTCCACGTTTATTTTTTTGAGTCGGCGCTCTGGTGTGGCGCCTTTTTTCGTTGCAGCAAAAATCATCCATCCGGTCAGCTTTCATGCTGTTAGCAAGAGCTGAGCCAAGGCTTTTCGAAAAACAAAAAAACGCCCGTCGGCTGCTGAAAAACAGTCGATTGAGCGTGTTTTCGGGATGCCTCGGTACTGACCGCGGCCGGGATAAGTTGGCTTTTCGGTCAGGAATTAAATTTGGGCTTTTTTTTAGACCGAATTCAGGAGGCCGCGGAGAATACTGACTCAACGGCCAGGCCTCAAGTGCCCCGCAACAGAGCACCGACGACAGGTAAGGCGCACGGTTGCGGGTCATCTTAGAAGTGCACCTTCACCAGCAGGCTGGCGGTGTTCTGATTGGTGTCGAAACTGTGGGTGTTTTCGATGCCGTATTTATTTTTCCAGTAGCTGTATTCGGTGCCGAAGTACACCTGCTTTTCGCCCCAGCCAAGGGCTTTGCCCAAGTCGTATTTGATCTGCGGGTTGATGTGCAGGTTGGCGTGATAGGTGCCGCGCGAGTTCTGGTCGTTGTCGACCACCCAGTCCAGATAGCCGTCGATGAGCAGGTCGGAATTGCCCACGGGAATGCTGTAGGACCAGCCGGGAGTGATCTGCCAGACGCCATCGCCGGGGCGCGGGCCTTCGGTCTGGCGGCGATAGAAATTCAGGGTGAAATAGTTGAAACCCGGCACCTTGAGGTCGAAGCCGGGACCGATCAGATAGGCCTCGCTGTCGCCTTCGCCGTACTCGTAGGTCATGGCCAGCAGCACGTCCCTGATCGGACCGAACTCCAGCTTCCTGTCGAAGATCTTGCCGAACGACAGGCGCGGGCTGAATTCGCCGTAGAACGCGTGGGGTCCTTTGTTGCGGTCTTCCTTACCGTTGTAGAAGATCTTGTCGACGAACAGGAAGTTGTCACCGTACTTCCACTTGTCGGCATGCTCGAACGTCACCGTCTGCTGGATCGACGGGTTGATCGCGAAGTTCTTGCCGTACAGGTAGCTCAGGCTGTTGGTCTGCCACAGCAATAAATCGCCGGCCATGGCCTGGGATGCGGCAAGCAGGCCGCCGCTCAACAACACGTTGGTTTGAGTCCGGATCATCTGTTGCTCCCTCTTGTTTTTATTGTTTGAGGCAAAGCTGTCGCGAGGGGCTGGCGTTGGCGAGCCCCTTTTTTACTCTTCGGATCAGTGCGGGTGTGCGTGGCAGTCGTTGATCGCGGCGCGTTCGGCGCCACCGAGAATGTTGAACAACAGGTTCAGCGTCAGCGCGCTCAGGGTGGCCATGGCGATCCCGCTGTGGGTGATCGGGCTCATCCACAACGGCAGGTGGGCGAAGAATTCCGGACGGACCACGGGAATCAGGCCCATGCCGATGCTCACCGCCACCAGCAATTGATTGCGCCGGTCGCCAATGTCGGCTTCCTGCAAAATCTTGATGCCGGTCGCCGCCACCATGCCGAACATCGCGATCGCCGCCCCGCCCAGCACCGCCGGTGGAATCGACGCCACCAGGAACGCCGCTTTCGGCAGCAGGCTCAGGACGATCAGCAAGCCGCCGGCAACGATGGTCACCGAGCGGCAGCGCACGCCGGTCATCTGCACCAGTCCGATGTTCTGCGCGAAGGAGGAGTGGGTGAAAGTGTTGAAGAATCCGGCGAAGAACGATGCGCCGGCATCACACAGCAGTCCGCGACGCAGCATGCGCGGGCAGACTTCCTGGCCGGTGATCTTGCCCAGCGCAAGGAACATCCCGGTGGACTCGACGAAGATGATCACCACCACCAGGCACATCGACAGGATCGGCGCCAGTTCGAACTTCGGCATGCCGAAATGCAGCGGGGTGACGAACTGAACCCATGGCGCGTTGGCCATGCCGCTCAGGTCGACCATGCCGATGGCGCCGCAGAGCACGTAGCCCAGGCACATACCGATCAGCACGGAAATGTTGACCCAGAAACCACGCATGAAGCGGTGGATCAACAGAATGGTGGCCAGCACCAGTGCGGCGATGGCCAGGTAAATCGGTGAACCGAATTGAGCGGCGCCAGCGCCGCCACCGGCCCAGTTCACGGCCACGGGAAACAGCGACAAACCGATCGAGGTGATGACCGTGCCGGTCACCAGGGGAGGGAAGAAGCGTACGACCTTGGACATGAACGGCGCGATGATCATGCCGAAGAACCCGGCGGCTATGGTTGCGCCGAAGATTCCCTGCAGACCGATGCCGGGCATGCCGGCCATGGCGACCATGCTGCCGACGGCGGCAAAACTGGCGCCCATCATCACCGGCATGCGAATGCCCATCGGGCCGATCCCCAAGGATTGCACGATGGTGGCGATGCCGGCGACCAGCAGGTCGGCGTTGATCAGGAAGGCAATCTCTTCACGACTCAGGCCAGCGGCCTGTCCGATGATCAGCGGTACCGCGATGGCGCCGCCGTACATCAGCAGTACATGTTGCAAACCGACCAGGATCAGTTGCAAAAGGGGCAAACGCTGAATGGCGGGTGCGTCGGGGATGCGCGCTTTGGACAGCTCGGACATGCAACACCTCGGATCTTTTTTATTCTTGTGATGAACAGCTGCCGGGTTGCTCACAGCTGTTTCTTTGCATCAGGTAAACCGCGTTGCGGCTGATCGCTGGCAAGCCAGCTCCCACACAGGCAGTGCAAAACCCTGTGGGAGCCGGCTTGCCAGCGATGTTTTTACGGCTTAGTTGGTCTGGGCTCCCTGGGCGATCCATGCACCGATCAGGTCACGTTCCTGCTGGGTCATCTGTGTGATGTTGCCCAGTGGCATGATCTGCGTGGTGATGGCTTGCGCCTGGATCCGCGCCGCGTTCTGGCGGATCTGCTCGGGGGTGTCGAACATCACACCGGCCGGTGCAGCGCTGAACAGCGGGCTGGTCGGTTTGGCCGAGTGGCAGACCGCGCAGCGTTCCTGGATCACGTTGTGCACCTTGTCGAACGCAGGGCCGGCGTTGGAGGCCTGAGCGGGAGCGGCGGCCGGTGCAGCAGGGGCTGCTGGCTGCGCCGCTTCAGCCGGTTTCGCGCCACCACCCAAAGCCGTTTCCGGCAGCGGCTGGTACTCGATTTTCGCAGGCACCTTGGCCACGTCCGGCGCGGTCGACATCGGCGCAGGGCCGGTGACGTACGCCAGACTGATCATGCCCACTGCTGCCACTGGCAGGGTCCAGGCAAATTTGTGGCTGTCGTGACGGGTGTTGAAGTAGTGACGCACCAACACCGCCAACACTGCGATCCCGGCCAGGATCAGCCAGTTGTACTGGCTGCCGTAAGTGCTCGGGAAGTGGTTGCTGATCATGATGAACAGCACCGGCAGGGTGAAGTAGTTGTTATGACGCGAACGCAGCAGGCCTTTGGCCGGCAGGGCCGGATCCGGCGTGCGGTTCTCGGCAATCGCGGCAACCAGTGCGCGCTGCGCTGGCATGATGATGCGGAACACGTTGCCGACCATGATGGTGCCGATGATCGCGCCGACGTGCAGGTACGCACCACGACCGCTGAACACCTTGCTGAAGCCATACGCCGCGCCGATGATCAGCACGAACAGGATGAAGCCGAGCAGGGCGGGTTTCTTGCCGAGGGGTGAATCGCAAAGGAAGTCGTAGATGAACCAGCCGGCGATCAGCGAACCGATGCCGATGGCCACGCCTTCAGGGCCGGTCAGGCCGCTGCCGGGTGCCACGAGATAGAGCACGGGGTTGGAGTAGAACACCACGCAAAGCAGCGCGATCCCCGACATCCAGGTGAAATAGGCTTCCCATTTGAACCAGTGCAGGTTCTCCGGCATCGACGGAGGGGCCAGTTTGTATTTTTCCAGGTGATAGATACCGCCGCCGTGGATCGCCCACAGATCACCGGCAAGACCGGTTTTCGGGTTGACGCGGTTGAGGTTGTTCTCCAGCCAGACGAAGTAGAACGACGCGCCGATCCAGGCCACGCCAGTGATCATGTGAACCCAGCGCACGCTCAGGTTCAGCCATTCCAACAGATGTGCTTCCACAGTCTTTACCTCTCGCCTGTCACTCTTGTTGTCGAGTGATCAGACCTTCTCTTATTGGTGGGGGGCGAGGATCAAACGCTCATCCTCTTTGAAAAAATGCTCATCGCAGTTATTGCCTGTGCCACTGCGATCAACCACCAGGAAGTCATCCCGCTTTTCGATCGTCAGCACCGGGTGGTGCCAGACGCCGCGATGGTAATTGATGCCCTGCCTGCCGTTGGTGACGAAGGCGCGGACCAAGCCTGATACAGGTACATCGCCAAGTGGCGCGACCACGATCAGAAAGGGGTTGCCGAGCAGCGGAATGAAAGCCTGGCTGCCCAGCGGATGGCGTTCCAGCATGCTGACGGTCAGCGGCATGTCCTGCGCGTCGGCGCGGAAGATGCTGATGATCGCGTTGTCCTCTGGCGTCGCGGTTTCGACCGTCGCCAGTTTGTGGAAGCGCATGGTCGAACCGTTATTGATCATGAAGTGATCGCTGCCGTCGGTTTCGATCACGTCACCGAAAGGGGCGAAGGCTTCTTTGGTCAGCGGTTCAATCGTCAGTGTGCGCATGCTGTTCTTCTTATCCGAATTCTGTGTTGTTTGATCTGACGCTTTCGCGAGCAAGCTCGCTCCCACAGGAGTTGCGATCAATGTGGGAGCGAGCTTGCTCGCGAATGGTCGCGCCGCTTACTTCGCTACCTTGCCGAGAACGCGCAGGCGGCTCACGCCACCATCCGGGAACACGTTCAGACGGATGTGGGTGATCGGGCCCAGTGCCTTGATCTGCTCGACGAAGGTGTGTTCGGCGTGCATTTCCAGCTTCTGGCTTGGCAGCAGTTCGCGCCAGAACAACGACTGGGTTTCGATCTGGCTGTCGGTGCCGCCCTTGACGAACGCGCCCTGGATCGAGCAGCTGTCCGGGTAGTTGCCCTTGAAGTGCAGGGTGTCGACGATGATCTTTTCGATCTCGCCCGGGTGGCCCAGCGCGACGATCACCCAGTCATTGCCTGGCGTGCGACGACGGGCGGTTTCCCAGCCATCGCCCATGTTGATGCCACGGCCCGGGTTGAGGATGTTGCTCATGCGGCCGAAGTGTTCGTCGGAGCAGGCGAGGGCGCGGCCACCGTTGAGGGCTGCTGCCAGGTCGACTTGCTCGTTGTCGCCAACTGCCGACCAGTCGCGGAACGGAATGCCGTACACGCGCAGACGGGCCACGCCGCCATCCGGGTAGATGTTGAAGCGCAGGTGGCTGAACGCCTTGTCGTTGCTGATTTCGTGGTAGTGGTGGCTGTTGCCTTGCAGTTCGACGGCCGACAGCACTTCTGTCCACTGGGTGTTTTCGTCCGGCTCGCCCGACGCCAGGAAGCACGCTTCCAGCGAGGCCGATGGCGGGAAGTTGCCGGTGAAGAATGAAGTGTCGATGTCCACGCCTTTGATCGAACCCGGCACGCCCAGGCGGATCACCGCGCTGTCATAGCCTTCGAAGCGCTTGCGGCGGGACTCCCAGCCGTCCATCCACTTGCCGTTGTCATCGAACACGCCCTCCTTCCACACGGCCGGGGTCGGCTGAAACAGACGATTGGCGTCTGCGAACCAGTCATCGGTGACCGAGATGATTTTGGTGCCCAGACGGGCATCGGCCAGGTTGACGAACTTCTCGAAAGGTACGGCGTAAGCTTTCATTCTTCTTGTCTGCCTTTAAATAAGTGGCTGGGGATGCTTGCAAGGCCCTGGGAAACACAAGCGTTCTAGAGGTTTCTCGGGCCAGGCTTGCTAGAGAGTCAGTAATCGGAACAGGGCGATCTTGTTGATCTCCGCCAGCGCGCATTTGAACTCGGTGTCGACCGGGTTATGAATGCGCGTTTCGAACGCCGCGAGGATCTGATGCCGGTTGCTGCCTTTTACCGCCATGATGAAGGGAAACTTGAACTTGGCTTTATAAGCGTCGTTCAGCTCGGTGAAGCGCTGGAACTCTTCGGCCGTGCATTGGTGAATACCGGCGCCAGCCTGTTCATTGGTGCTGGCTTCGGTCAACTCGCCCTGGACGGCAGCTTTGCCGGCCAGGTCCGGGTGAGCGTTGATCAGTGCCAGTTGACTGGCGTGATCGGCGCTCAACAGGATGTCGCTCATGCGCTGGTGCAGGGTTTCGATCTGGTCGATCGACGCGTCCTGGCCCAGGTCGAAGGCCTTCTCGGCCACCCATGACGAATGTTCGTAGATGTCGGCGAAGGCTTTGACGAAGGCGTCGCGGCTCAGGGTCGACGGTTGCAGGGTTTGAAAGGTGCTCATTTGGCAGCCCCTTGGTACGGGTGGGTTTCGTGCCAGTGACGCGCGATGTCGACGCGGCGGCTGAACCACACCTGCTCATGACTTTTAGCGTATTCGATAAAGCGCTTGAGCGAAGCCAGACGCGCCGGACGGCCCACCAGACGGCAGTGCAGACCGATCGACAGCATCTTCGGCGCTTCGGCGCCTTCGGCATAAAGCACGTCGAACGCATCCTTGAGGTATTCGAAGAAATCGTCGCCCTTGTTGAAACCCTGGACCTGGGTAAAGCGCATGTCGTTGGTGTCCAGGGTGTACGGGATCACCAGGTGCGGCTTGCCGGTCGGGTTGTTCGGTTCCCAGTAGGGCAGGTCGTCGTCGTAGGTGTCGCAGTCGTAGAGGAAACCGCCTTCTTCCATCACCAGGCGACGAGTGTTCGGGCCGGTGCGGCCGGTGTACCAGCCCAGCGGGCGCTCGCCGGTGAGTTCGGTGAGGATGCGGATCGCTTCGAGCATGTGCTCGCGTTCCTGCGCCTCGTCCATGTACTGGTAGTCGATCCAGCGATAACCGTGGCTGCAGATCTCGTGACCGGCATCGACCATCGCGCGGATCACGTCCGGGTGACGCTGGGCGGCCATGGCCACGGCAAAGATGGTCAACGGAATGTCGAATTCCTTGAACAGTTTCAGAATCCGCCAGACGCCGGCACGGCTGCCATACTCGTAAAGCGACTCCATGCTCATGTTGCGCACGCCTTGCAGAGGCTGGGCCGCGACCATTTCCGAGAGGAAGGCTTCCGATTCTTTGTCGCCGTGCAGAATGTTGCGCTCGCCGCCTTCTTCGTAATTGAGTACGAACGACAGGGCGATCCGGGCGTTGCCCGGCCAGTGTGGGTGAGGAGGGTTACTGCCGTAACCGATCAGGTCGCGTGGGTAGTCAGCGCTCACTGCAGTCTTCCTTCTTATTCGTTGACAGATTGTGTGGCGCCCTGAAATTTGGATGGCAGGCTGGCGTCACAGCGATGGGCTGATTGTATACAACTTTATTCTCAATTTGTAAGCCTGATTTTTCGCATTTTTCGCCGGCTGTCATCTTTTGCTGTTAATGGCGTGAACCTGCAAGAAACCTGCCTGACCAGTCAGCTAATGGATTGGGGGTTCAATGAATGCAAGGTTGCACGGCAAATCACCGGAAAATCGAAGGATGGCGGGGGTAGCAGGAAAAATGTTGTTTTTATTGTGTACAATTTTTTTGAAAAGTGTCTTAATCAATCGCTCGCCGCAGCTTTTCGTGCTCCGAAACGGTGCGGTCTCCTTTTCAACTGACTTCGGGAGGCGCGAAGTCTGACTGCTCCACGCAGGCAGGCGCGCAGAATCAATGGGACGTTTGACAACACACGTTTTGGACGCTGCACACGGTTGCCCGGGCAGCTCGATCAAGGTCGAGCTGTACTGCGTTGAAGGTTCGCACCTGGAATTGGTCGCCAGTGCGCTTACCAACAGCGATGGCCGGGTTGATGCGCCGCTGCTGCAAGGCGATGACTACCGTACCGGTGTCTATCAGGTTCAGTTCCACGCCGGCGATTATTACCGCGCCCGTGGCGTCCAGTTACCGGAGCCGGCATTCCTGGACGTGGTCGTACTGCGGTTCGGCATCTCTGCCGAACAGGATCACTACCACGTACCGTTGCTGATCTCGCCTTACAGCTATTCCACCTATCGGGGCAGCTGACCCCCAAGCGGCTGCCCCTGCCGGGAAGCGACTGCGCATATAGCTTCTTTGGTCTTTCGCCCGCTCACACTGCGGGCTTTTTTTCGTGCCCCGAAAGACGTCCCGGATTAACGGTCGGGAAGCGCTCCAAACTTCGAATCATCATCCCTGACGATGAAAACGGAATCGGTCTGCGAAGCCAGGATCTGCGATCCTCCCTTGAGCCAGACCAGCCTTTTTTCGGCATGCGCCTGAAGCATTTCCTGATGGGCCGAATAGCCAACCTGAGTGGTCAGGCGCATATCGGCTGCCTCGGGAGCGAACCTCAAGTGTTGGTAAATTTTCTTTCCTCTGATGCGGTACAGGCTGATGAAAAAAACAAAAGGATGATTCTTGCGACGAAACACCAGCGCCGGATAAGCATCTGCCTGGGTCGGGGTAAAAACGTCATAACCCTGCCGGTTCAGGACACCGGCCATGACGCGCTTGAGTTCTGTGCCTGACTGCGTTGTTTTGAAATAGTCCCATTCCTTCTTCGTCAGATCGAAGTCCAGTCGCCGGAGAGGACCTTCCGGGGACGCGGAGGGTAGTTCCAGAATCCGGTTGAATCCCCCCTCGCTGGTGGTTGGCAGTATCGGGAGCATCAGTAACGGATCGGCCAGCTCCGGGCGGGGAGTGCTGTTGCCACTTTTCCAGTCATTGAATGTCTGCCTGAGCCGGGTCAGGCCGACGCTGGTTGCCATGTCCCCTTCATTGGCCAGACCGAATTGATGCCTGGCCACCTTGTTCACTGAGGTTTCGGACAGTTGAGGAAAAAAAGTGGCGATGTATTGCTTCAGTGGATGTTGGAAGGGGAGATTCGGATCTATCTCCCACTGATTGGCGGGCGGAACGCGGATCGCGCCTCTGGGTTGCTGCATCAGGTCTGTGCCAAGGATGCGTTCCATGTAATCGAAATCGTATACCCAGTGGTTCGGATTCTTGATGTAGGCGATCGGGTGATCCGGGTCGCTGCCTCGAGGCATCAGTGGAAACCGGATGCCATCGACTTCAATGCTGCCGAAGGGAGCGTGCTCGAGTGAAACACCCCAGTTTTTCCAGGGATCGGACCACTCATCATCCGTCGTAGTGGCAGAGCGTTTGGGCGCGACAATCTCTTCAGGATCTTCATCCGGGTTGCGCAGGCGTTTGAGCGTTAATGTGGAATCGCTGCTGCCAGCGCTGTTGTCAGTGGGTTTGACGCGCCACAAGAGCGAGCCCTCAACCTGTTCGACGCGTGGCCCGGTGGGTCTGTGGTCGCTGTTCAATCGGGCCCGAAAATGGTTTTCCGAATCGATGCCCAGCAATATCGTCCCCCCTTCCTGGAGGTCGACGAAGTGCCTTTGCGTCCCGAGTTCTCGAATGCCGGAAAGTGCATTTGGCGCCGGTAGTCGGGACAAGTGATTGGGCGGAAGGAAAAAGTGCTCGATCGGTGCATGGGTGATGACAGGGGTGATATGGGTGTCGCCCGGAAGATCGACGATCTCTAAAGCCAATGGTTGGGAGGAGGATGATTGAACTGGCGGGTCGACAGAGACTCTGCCTGCATCGTCGAGGGCGACGTTCAGCGGCAGCCTGTGCAGCGGCGGTAGCCCGACATCGGGACGGGTGAAAGGCGTTTCGGGGGAGGTGGTCGAGGCACCGGGTTTTATCGGGCGTTTGGGGCTCATGGGTATTTCGCTCGCAAGGTTGATTCACGTTGATCTGGCCAGAAGGGCCGGATGTTCGGTGAATCAACGTCGCGAAGTGCGGTACATATATCTATGTGTGAGGCGAAATGTGGTCGGGTGTTGCCCGCCCTCTGTGGCCTCAGTGACTGCTCAACAATGAAGCTGCCCCTGCGCCGCCGAACAAACCGGCACTGATGCGGTTGAACCAGCTCTGGCCCTTGCCGCTGCGCAGGTAGCGTGCTGCACCGTGAGCGCCGAGGCCGTAGGTCAACTTGCACAGCAGATCAAGCACTGTCCAGGTCGCAATCATCACCAGCAGTTGCGGCAGAAACGGCTGCTCGGCATTGAGGAACTGCGGCAGGAAAGCGGCGAAGAACAGGATGTCTTTCGGGTTGCTGGCGCCCAGCATGAATGCACGTCCAAAGAGCGCGCGAAAGCGTGGAACAGGCGCCGCCTGCGGTACTTCTGCGCCAACCGATGGCTGACGCGATTGCTGCCAGCTCTGCCAGGCGAGGTAGAACAGGTACAGCGCACCGACGATCTTCAATGCGCTGAAGAGTTTTTCCGAGGCCAGCAGCAGGGCGCCCAACCCCAGTGCCGAAGCGCTGAGCAGGCAGATCGACGCACTCACACCTCCCAGAAAGGCCGGATAGGAACGGCGCAAACCGTAATTCAGACTGTTGCTGATCATCAGCAACGACAGCGGCCCCGGAATCAGGATCACCACCAGCGCAGCGCCGCTGAACAGCAGCCAGGTTTCCAGACTCATCACTTGCTCCTTTTTATCGTTATCAAGAATGTGCAAAAGCCCCACCCGTTGGGGTGAGGCTGTTTTGAAGCGTGAACCGCGTAGCGCTTACAGGAAGATGAACTTGGCGATGAAGATCGCGCAGAGCACCCACAGGCTGACGGAGATCTCTTTGTATTTACCGGTGCCGGCCTTCAGCGCGACATAGGTAATGAAGCCCAGCGCGATACCGTCGGCAACCGAGAAGGTCAGCGGCATCATGATCGCGGTGACGATCGCCGGAATGCTGTCGGTCGCTTCGTCCCATTCGATGTGCGCCATGCCGCCCATCATCAGCATCGCTACGTAAATCAACGCGCCGGCGGTGGCATAGGCGGGAATCATGCCGGCCAGCGGTGCAAAGAACATCGCGGCTATAAATAGCACACCCACGGTGACTGCGGTAAGACCAGTCCGACCACCAGCCGCTACACCGGCAGCACTTTCCACGTAGCTGGTGACCGGCGGAACGCCGACGACTGCACCGAATACGCTGGAGGCGGAGTCGGCTTTCATCGCGCGGGAAAGGTTTTCGATGCGGCCGTCAGCGTTCACCAGGTTGGCGCGCTGGGCGACGCCCATCAGGGTGCCGGCGGTGTCGAACATGTGTACGAAGAGGAACGCCAGTACCACGCTGATCATGCTGACGTTGAATACGCCGGCGACGTTCATGGCCATGAAGGTCGGCGCCAGGCTTGGCGGGGCGGACATGATGCCCTCGTAGTGCACCAGACCAATCCCCCAGCCGGCGAGGGTGACGGTGATGATGCTGATGAGGATCGCGCCAAACACTTTGTGGTAGCTGAGGATCGCGATCATCAGGAAGCAGATGGCGGCAAGCAGCGGGCCGGGTTCACGCAGTGAGCCGAGTTTGATCAGGGTGGCCGGGCTATCGACCACAATGCCGGCGGTTTTCAGGCCGATCAGCCCGAGGAACAGACCCACGCCGGCGCCCATTGCATAGCGCAGGCTGACCGGAATGCTGTTGAGCAGCCATTCGCGAATCCGCGAAAAGGTCAGGATCATGAACAGCACGCCCGAGACGAACACCGCACCGAGGGCGGTTTCCCAGTTGTAGCCCATGGTGCCGACCACGGTATAGGTGAAAAACGCGTTGAGGCCCATGCCCGGCGCCAGGCCTACCGGCCAGTTGGCGTAGAGGCCCATCAGCAGGCAGCCCAGCGCAGCGGCGATACAGGTGGCGACGAAGGCTGCACCGTGATCGATCCCGGCATCGGCCATGATGTTCGGGTTGACGAAAATGATGTAGGCCATGGTGATGAAGGTTGTCAGACCGGCAATCAGCTCGGTCTTCACCGTGGTGCCATGCAAGCTGAGTTTGAAGATGCGCTCAAGCAGGCCAGTGCGTAACGGCGGCGAGAGTTCCAGCGTCGATGCTTCGGATTTGCGGCTTTCCACAGCGAGTACTCCTCAAGAGTTTTATTGTTATTTCCAGGACCGGACCCATGAGGGGTGGCAGCGGCCCTTTGAGGCATACGCGAATTTGTTGACCATGCGGTCAGGAACTCGCACGCTGTGGATTATGCTTTTGTGTACAAATAAAGCAAATATTGTTTTTGATTTTGTGGACGAAAAGATCGGCGATCGAGCTATATCACTCGTTCGGGCGATTGGTTCCCAGCGCCAGATTCACCGCCAGCCAACCGTTGACCGCCGTTTCGCCGGCTTCGGCAAAGACCCGCTCGAGCAATTTCACCTGCTCGCGGCGCAGCGCCTGTTCGAATTTCGCGCCTTCAACCGTCAGCTCCAGCAGGCGCTTGCGCTTGTCAGTCTCGGACGCCACGCTGTCCACCAGATGCATTTCCTGTAACTGACGCAACGGCATGTTCAGCGCCTGCTTGCTGACGCCGAGCAGCGCGAGCAATTCCTTGACGCTCAGGTTCGGGTAGCGGGCGATGAAAAACACAATGCGTTGGTGCACTCGGGACAAGCCGCGACGCTCAAGCATTTCATCGGCCTTGGCGGTGAATGCCTGGTAACCAAAGAAAAAGGCTTCCATGGCCTGTTGTTGGCTGGCGCAGTTTTTAAGGTCAAGCATATTGACGCTTCCAGTGAGGGTGTCGTAATTTCAGTCAACAAGTTTGACTCATTTTTCCCATGCCTCGCTAGCGGTGACTTCCATGGCTTTTTCCGAACGTGTCTCGCGCCTCAAAAGTTCTCTGATCCGTGAAATCCTTGCCGCGGCCCAGCGCCCGGAAGTCATGTCTTTTGCCGGCGGTTTGCCTGCAGAAGCCATGTTGCCGAAGGTCGAGTGGGCCGACATGCCGCTGTCTCTCGGCCAGTACGGCATGAGCGAAGGAGAGCCTGCACTGCGCGAAGCGCTGGCGGCAGAGGCGAGGGCGCTGGGTTTGCCGTGTGAGGCGAGTCAGGTGCTGGTGGTCAGCGGTTCTCAGCAGACCCTCGACCTGGCGGCCAAGCTGTACATCGACAAAGGCACCGAAATCCTGCTCGAAGCGCCGACGTATCTGGCGGCCTTGCAGATTTTCCAACTGTTCGGCGCCGATTGCCTGACCGTGCCGCTGGAGGCTGACGGTCCGAACCTTGCGCAATTGCGTCAGCGTCTGGAGCAGCATCGTCCGGCGTTCATCTATTTGATTCCGACCTTCCAGAACCCGTCTGCCGTGCGCTACAGCGAAGCCAGGCGCGAAGCCGTTGCGGCATTGCTCGACGAATTCGGCGTTACCCTGATCGAAGACGAACCCTACCGCGAACTGACCTTCGACGGCGGCAGCGCCCAGCCGATTGCCGGACGCCTGAAAAAATCCAGCTGGATCTACACCGGCACCGTGTCGAAAACCCTGTTGCCAGGCTTGCGTGTCGGCTACCTGATCGCCAGCCCGGAGCTGTTCCCGCACCTGCTCAAACTGAAGCAATCGGCAGATCTGCACACCAATCGTATCGGTCAGTGGCAAGCATTGCAGTGGATCGGCAGTGAGAAATATCAGCAGCACTTGAGTGAATTGCGCAGCTTCTACCGTCAGCGCCGCGATGCATTTCAAGCAGCGCTGGAAATCCATTTCGCCGACCTGGCGGACTGGAACACGCCGCAAGGCGGGCTGTTTTTCTGGCTGACACTGAAGCAACCGCTGGACACCCGAACGTTGCTGAATACCGCGCTGGCCAATGATGTAGCGTTCATGCCAGGCGAACCGTTCTTTCCCGAGCCCGATCGCAATCCCGGCCACCTGCGCCTGAACTTCAGCCACATTGATCCGGCTCGTCTGGACGAAGGGCTCAAGCGGCTGGCAGCGGTGGTGCGCCAGGCGCAGGCGGCGCAGGCGGCATGAAAAAGCCGGCCCTCAGGCCGGTTTTTTTTGAGTCAGACTGCGGCGAACCGCTGGTTCAGATATTCGATGATGGTGTTGGACTCGTACATCCAGGTGGTCTGGCCGTTCTCTTCGATGCGCAGGCACGGCACTTTGATCTTGCCGCCCTGTTCCAGCAGGGTCTGACGATCCTGCTCGTTGTTTTTCGCGTCCTTCAGGGCCACCGGAACGTTCAGACGGCGCAGGCTGCGGCGGGTCTTCACGCAGAACGGGCAGGCGTGGAACTGATACAGGGTCAGGTCCTTGGCGGCGGCGTCAACCTGAGCCTGGGCAGCGGCGGGGCGCTGTTTCTTGCCTGGGCGAGTCAGGAAATCAACGAAGATGATCAGTTGGCCGAGGCCGACACGAAGCGCTTTGACGAACACGTTACAAGCCTCACAGGGACATTGAAGAAGGCGCGCAGCTTACCCGATTTTTCACGGACGAAAAAAAAACCGGCGATCAACGCCGGTTCTTTTCTGCAATCAATTACTTGATCAGGCTGAGAAACTCGCTGCGGGTCGCCGCGTTTTCGCGGAACTCACCGAGCATCACCGAGGTGATCATCGACGAATTCTGTTTCTCCACACCGCGCATCATCATGCACATGTGCTTGGCCTCGATCACCACCGCCACGCCCAGCGCGCCGGTGACCTGCTGGACCGCGTCGGCGATCTGGCGGCTGAGGTTTTCCTGGATCTGCAGGCGGCGGGCGTACATGTCGACGATCCGCGCGACCTTCGACAGGCCCAGCACTTTGCCGCTCGGGATGTACGCGACGTGGGCCTTGCCGATGAACGGCAGCAGGTGGTGTTCGCACAACGAGTAGAGCTCGATGTCCTTGACCAGCACCATTTCGCTGTTGTCGGAGCTGAACAGGGCACCGTTGGTGACCTCTTCGAGCGTCTGTTCATAACCGCGGCAGAGGTACTGCATGGCTTTGGCGGCACGCTTTGGCGTGTCGCGCAGGCCCTCGCGGGAGACGTCCTCGCCCAATTGGCCGAGAATCGCGGTGTAATTCTGTTCCAGGGACATGAAACTACCTGTGGGGATTTTCGCAAAGGGCAAGGGTACGGTGGCGGACACGACCCTGCAAGTTCGGTGTAACGGGATTATTCGTCGCGGCCTTCCATCATGGTGCGTTTGAGCATCACATACACGGCGCCGGCACCGCCATGTTTCGCCTGGCACGAGCAGAAACCGAGCACTTGCGCATGCTGGCGCAGCCAGGTGTTGACGTGGCTTTTGATCATCGGCCGCTTGCCGTCCAGACGCACAGCCTTGCCGTGGGTGACGCGCACGCAGCGGATTTCGAATTTGGTCGCTTCGGCCAGAAAGGCCCAAAGGGTTTCGCGGGCCTTTTCCACGCTCATGCCGTGCAGGTCAAGGCTGCCTTCGAACGGGATCTGCCCGATCTTGAGCTTGCGCATCTGGCTTTCCTGTACCCCGTCGCGTGCCCACATCAGCTCGTCTTCCGGGCCGACGTCAATCACGAACTGATCGGACAAGCCGTCAACGGTCGTGGTGTCGGTGCGCACGGTGGCAGACTGGCGCAGTTTGGCGATCCGGTCACGGTCAGCCTTGGGTTTGCCGGTGTCGGCGCGGTCGTGCTTGATCGGCTTGACGCCTTGGATCGCACTTTTGAACAGGGAAAAATCGTCGTCTTGCATGTCAGCCTCCGCGAAGGGCGGCCAGTTTACCCAAACAGACACAAAACGGCCCGGCAAAAAGCCAGGCCGTCGATTCAATCATGTTTTTTCATCAGGTGCGGGGACATGTTCAGCTCCCGCGATTGCCGTGCGCGACGCCGGCACCGACGCCACAGGGCCACACCGAAATACAGGAACAGCAGGCCGACTGCGAGAATGATTGCCGAGCCGAGCGGTGTTGCATTCAGATCGCCGAGCGCCGGCGGGCGCCCCAGCAGGCTGGCGGCCCCGGCCATCGCCAGCAGCACGCCGAACGTGGCCAGAATGGCCGCGATCGCCGCGCCGAATCGAAATCGCCAGTTGCTTTGGCCTTTGGGCCGCAAGCGGCGTGCGTCAAATCCATCGGATAACTTCATTCCGACCTTCCTCAATGGGTATCGGCCCTTCGACCGGGAGTTGACCGGGTTGTTCCTGAGGCTAGGGTAATTGAAGCAAATGCGAGGTCTTTGCAGATGAGCGGCGGGCTGAGCCGCTCATTTTCGGTCGATCAGATCAGATCCTGGGTCAGCGCTAGGGTGGCGAAGTTGTCGGCCATGATTGCCATTTCCGCTTCCTGTACCTGTTCGGCGCTGAGCACGCGGCCCTTGAACGGCAGATCGCGGGTGGCGCAGGCGTCTTCGACGAGGGTGCAACGGAAACCCAGGTTTTTCGCCGCGCGCACGGTGGTGCTGACGCTGGAGTGGCTCATGAAACCGCAGACGATCAGGTCCAGCGAGCCGATGGTTTGCAGACGATCGTAGAGTTCGGTGCCGTGAAAGGCGCTCGGCAGCAACTTGCCGATGATGGTTTCATCGCCCTGGGGTTCCAGACCGGGGATGAACTCGCCGCGCTCGCCCTGCGGGTCGAACAGACCGCCGACAGTGCCGAGGTGACGCACGTGCACGATTGGCCGGCCGGCTGCACGGGCGGCGGCAACCAGTTGTTTGATGTTCGCAACCGCCGCGTCCATGCCGCTCAGGGCCAGCGGGCCGCTGAGGTACTCTTTCTGGGCATCGATGATGACCACGGTGGCATGGCTCAACGTGGCCGCTGCGTAACCGCGACCGCTGAGTTGAAACATCGTTTTTGGAACGGACATTCTGGGGCTCCTTCGGGTGGGGCTTTTGCGACATTGTCCTCTGGCTGAGCGGTTCTGTGAATCGCTACCATCGTAGGCACCGTCGTTGCTGGCCTGCAGCCTTGTCAAGTTACACGATCTGTTCAATAGCCGAGTGGAAAATCGGAAGCGTCCTACCGTCGCCCCGGAATCCTTCCTGCGTCGTCGTGGAGCGTTTTGGCTGCTAGAATCGCCAGTCGTTTTTTCTGGAGTTCTGCCCCGTGATCACTTCCCGACTTCGTACCCTGCGCGACCACATCCGTTGGGCCGTCAGCCGCTTCCATGGGGAGGATCTGTTTTTCGGCCATGGCACCGACAATGCCTGGGACGAAGCCCGACAGCTAGTGCTCGGTGCCTTGCACCTGCCATGGGAGATCGCCGACAGCTATCTCGATTGCGCGCTGGAAGACGATGAGCTGGTCAACCTTCAGCGCCTGCTCAAGCGCCGCATCGAAGAACGCATTCCGACCGCTTACCTGCTGGGCGAAGCCTGGTTCTGCGGCATGTCGTTCATCGTCGATGAACGCGTGCTGATCCCGCGTTCGCCGATTGGCGAGCTGATCGAAAACCGTTTTGCCCCATGGATCGGTGACGAACCCGCGCGCATTCTCGATCTGTGCACCGGCTCCGGTTGCATCGGTATCGCGTGCGCATACGAGTTCCAGAACGCCGAAGTGGTGCTGGCGGATCTGTCATTCGAAGCGCTGGAAGTGGCGAACCAGAACATCGAACGTCATGGCGTCGATGAGCGTGTGTTCACCGTGCAGGGCGATGGTTTCGATGGGCTGCCGGGTCAACGTTTCGACCTGATCGTGTCGAACCCGCCCTACGTCGATGCGGAAGATTTCGCCGACATGCCGGACGAATACCAGCACGAGCCGGAACTGGGCCTGGCCTGCGGCGACGATGGTTTGAACCTGGTGCGTCGGATGCTCGCCGAAGCGGCGGATCATCTGACCGAGAAGGGTTTGCTGATTGTCGAGGTGGGCAACAGCCAGGTACACGTCGAAGCGCTGTACCCGGAAGTCGATTTCGCCTGGCTGGAGTTCGAGCGCGGCGGGCATGGCGTGTTCATGCTGACTGCCGAACAGTGCCGCGAACATCAGGCGCTGTTCGCTTCCCGCGTCTGACCTGAAACGATCGTTCCCACCCCGGTGGGAACGATCATTGGCTTAGTGGTGCGTTGCAATCCAGATCAGCAGCCCGGCCTGAAACACCGCAAACGCCACCAGGCAGGTAATGGTGAAGCGCAATCCGGCGTCTTCGCGCTTGAACTTGCTGACCTTGTCTTCCTGCTTCTTCAGCTTCACTTCCTGCTCGGCCAGATTCTGCTCGGCCTGCTGCAACATCTGTGCAGCTTCAAGAATTTCGACGATCTGCAGCTTTTCGCTGTTCCAGTCGCCCAGCAGGTCACCGACCTGGACTTCCTTGACGCTACCCTTCAAATGCTGGGCGTCGGCGTAAACCACGTCGAAGCCATGCACCCGCAGAAAGTGGTCGCGGCGCAGGCGGGTGTCTTCGTTCAGCGCGTCCTTGTTGTTCAAGTCCATGCCGTCGACGGTGTAGGTGGGCCAGCGCTTTTTCGCCCAATTGATGCCCTGGGCGGCCATGAAACGGCCGATGCCACGGTTCATCGGTTCGATCTGCAAACCGCTGTCCGGGCCGAAATGCACGCGTTTGGTCGCGTGGTCGACCCACACGTCCAGATGATTCTGTTCCTTGCGAACGCGCTGAGCGGGCAACTTGATCGCCATGCGCATCAGGCTGTGTTCTTTGCTGTTGCGTTCCGCGTAACCGAACTCAACGAAGCGCAGCGGCCGTCCGCCGGTGTTGCGGTCGGTCTGTAACGGCGCCAGGCGGAGCATCTTGTGGTGCTCGACGTGGACGTCCGCCCATGGCAGCTCGACCGCTGGCGGTGCGTCTTTTTCAGCGGTGGTGTCGGGTGAAGTCTGGGTATCAGTCATAACGGCGAGATCCTGTCCAAGCTGCTTGCCGCCAGCCGGTACGCTGGCGACAAAGGCTTATCGGCCGTTTTTCAAAGTCCTAGAGGGTCTGGGGGCGTTCTCAGCTAGTTTTTACGCGTGAAAACTAGCTGAGAACGCCCCCTAGCGCTTAACGGGTGCGAAGTCCGTCAATAAATTCAAGGACGCGGGTCCCCAGCTCCGCCGCCAGGGGCAAATTCGGGTCCTTGTAGGAAGCCAGTTGCCGCTTCACGTCGTTGGGCACGATGCGCAACACGTGGTTCATGCCTTCGATCAGCGCCAGTTGCGCGTCCGGTTTGGCGGCCTTGAGCAATTTCGCATCATCGACCTGAACTTGAATGTCGTTGCTGCCTTGCACGATCAGCGCCGGCATTTTCAGCCGGGCGAAGGCCGCTGCCGGATCCTGACGGAACAGCGAAATGAGGTACGGCTGCACGCTCGGACGGAAAATCACCTGCAACGGCGCCGGCACATTGTCGTCGGTGCGCCCGGCCTTGAGGCTATCGAGCAGTTCATTGCTGCGCAGCATCAGCGCAGGAGGGAGGCTGCGGGCCAGTTGCCGGCGCAGCACCTGATCGATCGGTCGAGCCGTGCCGGAGAGCGAAATGACCGCCGCTGCGTCGACCTTTGGAGCAGCAAGGCTGGCAATCAGCGCGCCTTCGCTGTGGCCGAGCAGGATCAACGGGCCGAAGCGCGGATCGGCTTTCAGCTTCTGTCCCCAGGCCACGGCGTCCGCCACATAGGCTTCCACCGACAGGTTTCGCTCATCCGGGGTCGCCGCCAGGCTGGCAGCCACGCCGCGCTTGTCGAAACGCACACTGGCGACGTTGTGTCTGGCCAGCACCCAGGCCAATCGCTTGAGGCTGTCATTGCGCCCGCCATCGGGGTTGTTTCCGTCACGATCCGTAGGACCCGAGCCAGAAAGGATCAGGACAACCGGCACGGGGTTGTCGGATTTCGGCAGCAACAGCGAGCCGAAAAGTTCGCCGTTGTCGGTAGTCAACGTGACCGGACGTTGCAGGACAGTCGCCTGGACGAAGCCGGTAAACAGGGAAAGACTCAAGATCAAAACTCGCAGCATCATCACGCCATCATTTGCCAAGGTGCCGGTTGGACTCACCCACACCGCTAAGGTTCGAGGATGAACTACTCGGTTAGCCTGCGTATACTGGCGCGCATCACGAATTTGGGTTCGATTTCACGGAGCGTCCTGCATGTCCGGCAATACCTACGGCAAGCTGTTCACTGTCACCACCGCGGGCGAAAGCCATGGTCCGGCGTTGGTCGCCATTGTCGACGGCTGCCCGCCGGGCCTGGAGATTTCCCTTGAAGACCTGCAACGCGACCTCGACCGTCGCAAGCCGGGCACCAGCCGCCACACCACCCAGCGCCAGGAAGCCGACGAAGTCGAAATCCTTTCTGGCGTGTTTGAAGGTCGCACCACCGGCTGTTCCATCGGCCTGCTGATCCGCAACACCGACCAGAAATCCAAGGACTACTCGGCGATCAAGGACCTGTTCCGCCCGGCCCACGCCGACTACACCTACCACCACAAATACGGCGAGCGCGATTATCGCGGCGGCGGTCGCAGCTCCGCGCGGGAAACCGCCATGCGCGTCGCCGCTGGCGCCATCGCCAAGAAGTACCTGGCCAGCCAGGGCATCGTCATTCGCGGCTACATGAGCCAGCTGGGCCCGATCGAAATCCCGTTCAAGACCTGGGAATCGGTCGAGCAGAATGCATTCTTCAGCCCGGATCCGGACAAAGTGCCGGAGCTGGAAGCCTACATGGACCAGTTGCGCCGCGATCAGGACTCCGTCGGGGCGAAGATCACCGTGGTTGCCGAAGGCGTGATGCCGGGCCTGGGCGAGCCGATCTTCGACCGCCTCGACGCCGAACTGGCCCACGCGCTGATGAGCATCAACGCGGTCAAAGGCGTGGAAATCGGCGCCGGTTTCGCCTGCGTCGCCCAACGCGGCACTGAGCACCGTGACGAACTGACCCCGCAAGGTTTCCTCAGCAACAACGCCGGCGGCATCCTCGGCGGGATCTCTTCGGGTCAGCCGATCATAGCGCACCTGGCCTTGAAGCCGACCTCGAGCATCACCACTCCGGGCCGTTCGATTGACATCGATGGAAACCCGGTCGAAGTGATTACCAAAGGCCGCCACGATCCGTGCGTCGGCATCCGCGCCACGCCGATTGCCGAGGCGATGATGGCCATCGTGTTGATGGATCACCTGTTGCGTCACCGTGGCCAGAACGCCGACGTGCGTGTGAGCACTCCGGTGCTGGGTCAGCTTTGATGGGTGATCTCAAAGCCGCCGCGGTCTGACCGTGGCGGCGCTCCCGTACTGGCGGCTGTCCAGTTTCTATCTGTTCTATTTCGCCTTGCTTGGCTCGACGGCGCCGTTTCTGGCGCTGTACTTCGATCACCTCGGATTCAGCGCCGCGCGCATCGGCGAGCTGGTGGCGATCCCGATGCTGATGCGCTGCGTGGCGCCGAACATCTGGGGCTGGCTTGGCGATTACACCGGCAGACGCCTGGCGATCGTGCGCTTTGGCGCAGTGTGTACGCTGCTGACCTTCTCGCTGATCTTCGTCAGCAAGACCTACGCCTGGCTGGCGATGGTCATGGCCTTGCACGCTTTCTTCTGGCACGCGGTGCTGCCGCAGTTCGAAGTCATTACCTTGGCGCATTTACAGGGCCAGACCGCCCGCTACAGTCAGATTCGCCTGTGGGGCTCGATCGGTTTCATCATCACCGTGGTCGCCCTCGGGCGCCTGTTCGAATGGCTCAGCCTCGACATTTACCCGGCGGCGCTGGTGTTGATCATGGCCGGCATCGTGCTCAGCAGTTTGTGGGTGCCGAACGCTCAGCCGCCTCAGGGTAACCGGCCGACGGGCGAAGGCTTTCTCAAACAGTTGCGCAATCCCGGCGTGTTGGCGTTCTACGGTTGCGTGGCGCTGATGCAGATGAGTCACGGGCCGTATTACACGTTTCTGACCTTGCACCTCGAACGACTGGGTTACAGCCGTGGCGTGATCGGCATGCTCTGGGCGGTCGGCGTGGTGGCGGAAGTGCTGATGTTCATGGCCATGAGCCGGATCCTCGCGCGTTTTTCCCTGCGGCGGGTGCTGATGGCGAGTTTTCTGCTGGCGGCGCTGCGCTGGTTGCTGCTAGGTTCGTTCGCCGAATTCCTGTGGATCCTGTTGTTTGCCCAAGTGCTGCACGCGGCGACGTTCGGCAGCTTTCATGCGGCT
Source organism: Pseudomonas sp. B15(2017) (assembly GCF_002113215.1). Lineage (NCBI taxonomy): Bacteria > Pseudomonadati > Pseudomonadota > Gammaproteobacteria > Pseudomonadales > Pseudomonadaceae > Pseudomonas > Pseudomonas sp. B15(2017). The sequence continues at coordinate 24,354 of NZ_NEJZ01000028.1, read as the reverse complement.
GCCATCGCGTTCGTGCAACGTAGCTTCGGCGCGCGCCAGCAAGGGCAGGGCCAGGCGTTGTACGCAGCGCTGGCCGGCACGGGCGGTGCGCTCGGCGCGTTGTATTCCGGCTACAGCTGGAATGCCCTCGGCGCGACATTGACCTTTAGTATTGCCAGTCTCGCAGCGCTCGCCGCTGCCGTTATCATTGCCATTCGAATGCAAGAGGACAGGCCATGAGCCTTACCCGTGAACAGCTCGCCCAGCAAATTGTCGACGCCGGGCGTTTTCTTTATGGTCGCGGCTGGTCGCCGGCCACCAGCAGCAATTACTCGACGCGCCTGTCACCGAGCGAAGCGCTGCTGACCGTGTCCGGCAAGCACAAGGGCCAGTTGGGTCTGGACGATGTGCTCGCTACCGACCTGTCCGGCAACAGCCTGGAACCGGGCAAAAAACCGTCCGCCGAAACCCTGCTACACACCCAGCTCTATAGCTGGCGTCCGCAAATCGGCGCCGTGTTGCACACCCATTCGGTGAACGCCACGGTGCTGTCGCGCCTGACGCCGGAAGACTTTATCGAGTTCGAAGACTACGAACTGCAAAAGGCCTTCAGCGGCATCTCCACCCACGAATCCCGGGTGCGCGTGCCGATCTTCGACAACGATCAGGACATTGCGCGCCTTGCCGCCAAGGTGCAGCTTTGGCTCGACGCCCATCCCGATTGCGTCGGTTATCTGATTCGCGGCCACGGTCTCTACACCTGGGGCGCGCAGATGAGCGACGCGTTGCGCCAGATCGAGGCCTTTGAATTCCTGTTTGAATGCGAGTTGAAGACCCGCAGCGTCATGAACCGCCAAGGCTGACTTCACCAGAACCAGCCCATTTGCCTGATGAATGCAGTGCCCGACCGGTCTGAAAGAACCGGACGGCAAGGCCGATACCGAGGAGTGCCCCATGAGCAGCCTGTCCGTCTATCACGTTTCCAGCCCCGAAATTCCGAACAAGGTGCTGACCCATTTCGAAGACATCGCCTCGACCCTGGCCGAGCAGGGCGTACGCTTCGACCGCTGGCAGGCCGCCGCGAAAATCCAGCCCGGCGCCAGCCAGGAAGAGGTGATCGGGGCCTATAAAGAGCAGATCGACAAACTGATGACCGAGCGCGGCTACATCACGGTCGATGTGATCAGCCTCAACAGCGACCATCCGCAAAAAGCCGAATTGCGCGCCAAGTTCCTCGAAGAACATCGCCATGGCGAAGACGAAGTGCGCTTCTTCGTCGCCGGTCGTGGCCTGTTTACCCTGCACATCGACGATTACGTCTACGCCGTGCTGTGCGAAAAGAACGACCTGATTTCGGTACCGGCCGGCACCAGGCACTGGTTCGACATGGGCGAGAACCCGCACTTTGTTGCGATCCGCCTGTTCAACAACCCTGAAGGCTGGGTCGCCAACTTCACCGGCGAAGACATTGCCGGCCGCTTCCCGCGTCTGGAGGACTGAACCGATGTCGATCAAGGTCATTCTCACTGACATCGAAGGCACCACCAGCGCGGTGAGTTTTGTGTTCGACGTGCTGTTCCCGTACGCAGCGAAACATCTGCCGGACTTCGTTCGCCAGAATGCCCAGCGCGCTGACGTCGCCGAGCAACTGGACGCGGTGCGCCGCGACAGCAACGAACCGCACGCCGACGTTGAGCGGGTCGTGGAAATTCTGCTGGCGTGGATCGCCGAAGACCGCAAAGCCACGCCGCTGAAAGCGTTGCAGGGCATGGTCTGGGAACAGGGTTATCAGGCCGGGCAGTTGAAGGGGCATGTTTACCCGGACGCCGTCGAAGCGCTCCAGCGCTGGCATCAGGCCGGATATCAACTGTTTGTTTATTCGTCCGGTTCGATCCAGGCGCAGAAGCTGATTTTCGGCTGCTCGCAAGCCGGGGATCTGACGCCGCTGTTCAGCGGCTACTTCGACACCACGTCAGGCCCGAAGCGCGAAGCGCAGTCATACAGCAATATCCAGCAGGCCATCGGAGTGGAGCCGAAAGAAATTCTGTTCCTGTCCGACATCGTCCAGGAGCTCGACGCCGCCAGGGCCGCCGGTCTGCAAACTTGCGGGCTGGCCCGTGAGGGCGGGGAGCTGGAAGGGCATGTGACCGTCGACAGCTTTACCGGGATCGAACCGGAAGCCTTCTGAGTTCACACAATCGACGCGTAAAAAAACAGGCCGTGAAGCGAAAGCTTCACGGCCTGTTTTTTTACGGTGTTCGAATTACATCGAGTGATAGGTCGGCAGGGCAAAACGCTGCTGACTTTGCAGCATGCCGATTTGCGGCAGCTCGCTGGCTTGTTCCGCGAGATCACGGCGGATCGCGCTGATCGCCCACGACAATTGGTCGGCGGCGTGCAATTGCTGATAGGAGAGCACGCGTTTGAACACTTTGCCGTCGGCACTCTTCAGGGTCAGCAAAATCCCGCCATCAGGACGTGGCGCAGTGGTGACGGCGAAGTTGGAGAACAGGGAAGTAAATTTTTCTTGGATCAGGTTCATGTCTTTCGCTCCGTATGCACTTGAATGGCAAGCATGCGTAGGGAGTTGCAGCGATTGTGCCAGTATTTTCGTTTTTAAAAATCCTTATAAATCAACAACATATAAAATTCATTGATTTCTCCTGTCGTGCAATCTGCATGAATGGCCATCGTGCATCCTGCATTTTGCGGGATCGTTGTCGATCTGATGGAACCATTCCGGACTGCCGCAATCGCGCTTCGTCTTGTAGCGCTGGCGGATACAAAACATTGCAAAAACCGCGTGTACAGCCCGCGAATCCCTGACGTATTTTCGGCCTCGACCCTCGCTCGAGAAGCGCCGGTTGCCTCACCCGATTGCCCGACAATAAAAATCCGGCCTGCACGTCAAGGTCGAACGGGAGCTGCCATGCGCCACGCGCCGAGCGACACGATTACCTGGGGCATGATGCTCCGCAAACTGCCGACGATTGCCAGAGCCATCCCACGGGTGGTGAAAGGCATGAAGGTGGCCAACGTCAAGGATCCGACCCAAACCTGTGGCCTGGGCTGGACATTCGAGCAAGCGACCCTGCGCAACCCTGATGGCCCTGCGCTGCTCTCGGGCGAGGTGGTGCTGAGTTATTCACAGGTCAACCAGTGGGCCAACCGCATCGCCCACTATCTGATCGGGCAGGGCATAGGCAAGGGCGATGTGGTGGCGGTGTTCATCGAGAACCGCCCGGAACTGCTGGTGACGATTCTGGCGCTGGCCAAGGTCGGCGCCGTCAGCGCGCTGCTCAATACCTCGCAGACCCGCGATACGCTGATTCACAGCATCAACCTGGTGACGCCGGCGGCGATCGTCGTCGGTGAGGAACTGCTGCCGGCATTTGCGGCGGTACGCGAGCAAGTGTCGATCCCTGCAATGCGCATCTGGTTCGTCGCCGATCAGGATACCTTCAGCCATCCGGGCATCGCGCCCGAGGGCTATATCAACCTGATCAGCGCCAGTGCCGACGCCTCGGGCGACAACCCGGCCAGCAGCCGGCAGATTTTTTTCGACGACCCCTGTTTCTATATCTACACCTCCGGCACCACCGGTTTGCCGAAAGCCGGCGTGTTCAAGCACGGGCGCTGGATGCGCAGTTCGGCGAGCTTCGGCATGATCGCCCTCGACATGCGCCCGGACGACATCGTCTACTGCACCCTGCCGCTGTACCACGCCACCGGGCTTTGCGTGTGCTGGGGCTCGGCGGTCAACGGCGCGTCCGGCTTCGCCATTCGCCGCAAGTTCAGCGCCCGGCAATTCTGGAGCGATGTGCGCCGCTACCGCGCCACCACCATCGGTTACGTCGGCGAGTTGTGCCGGTATCTGGTGGATCAGCCGCTCAGCGCCGACGACAGCCGTCACGACGTGCGCAAGATGATTGGCAATGGTCTGCGGCCCGGCGCGTGGGCCGAGTTCAAGACCCGTTTCGGGGTGCAACACATTTGCGAGCTGTACGCCGCCAGCGACGGCAATATCGGCTTCACCAACATCCTCAACTTCGACAACACCATCGGTTTCTCGCTGATGGCCTGGGAGCTGGTCGCCTACGATCAGGAAAGCGGCGAGCCGATTCGTGGCGCTGACGGGTTCATGCGCAAGGTCGGCCGGGGCGAGCGGGGCCTGCTGCTGGCGCGAATCGACGACAAGGCGCCGCTGGACGGTTACACCGATCCGCAGAAAACCGCCAAGGTCGTGCTGCAGGACGTATTCACCAAGGGCGATCGCTTTTTTAACACTGGCGATCTGCTGCGCAACATCGGTTTCGGTCATGCGCAGTTTGTCGACCGTCTCGGCGACACCTACCGCTGGAAGGGCGAGAACGTCTCGACCACCGAGGTTGAAAATCTGCTGCTCCAGCACCCGCACATTTCCGAAGCCGTGGCCTATGGCGTGGAAATCCCCAACACCAATGGCCGCGCCGGGATGGCGGCGATCACCCCGGCCGAGTCGCTGGCAACCCTGGATTTCGCCGAATTGCTGGCCTTCGCCCGCCAACGGATGCCGGCCTACGCGGTGCCGCTGTTCTTGCGGGTCAAGGTGAAAATGGAAACCACCGGCACCTTCAAATACCAGAAGACGCGCTTGAAAAACGAAGGCTTCGATCCCGGTCTGACGGGGGATGACCCGATCTATGCCTGGCTGCCGGGGACCGAAACCTACGTGCAGTTGACGGATGAAATTCTCGCGGATATCCGGGCAGGCAAGTACCGCTATTGATATTGGCTATCGGAGGTCTTGGAAAAAAGGGGATGACAGCTATCGCCGCGCTCGGGAAACTATCGGCTTTCCGATTGACCGAAAGTGGAGTTGCCCAATGTCCGACCAAAGCCGCCAGATGACCCCCGAAGAAGCTGCCGAATTCACCGAACAGGTATTCAACAAGGCGCGCGAGGGCGATGCGGTGATGCTGGATCGCCTGATCACGGCGGGCCTACCGGTGAACCTGACCAACAGCAAGGGCGACACCCTGCTGATGCTCGCCAGTTACTACGGTCACGTGGACGCGGTGCAAGTGCTGCTCAAGCACAAGGCCGACCCGGAACAACGCAACGGCAACGGCCAGAGCCCGATTGCCGGCGCGGCGTTCAAGGGGGATCTGGCGGTGGTCAAGGCATTGGTCGCCGGTGGGGCGCAGATCGAAGGCGCTTCCTTTGACGGACGCACGGCGCTGATGATGGCGGCGATGTTCAACCGCGTTGAAATCGTCGACTACTTGATCGACCAGGGCGCCGACCCGAAAGCCAAGGATGCCAACGGCATCACCGCGCTGGACGCTGCCCGCACCATGGGCGCTGTGGACACCACCGCGCAGCTGGAAAAACTGCTGGGCTGAAGCCGCTGGCCGGAACCCGCTCTGTGGCGAAGGCGAGAATGCGCTATCCTTCGCGCCCTCAAAATTCCCTTCGCCACAGGATCCGCCCCCATGAAAGCCGCACTCGCCGAACTCATCAGCAAAATCAGCTCCGGCTGCATGGGCGAAGACGAGATCCTGAAGGTCGCTGACGAAGCGGCACAGGCCTACGCCGATGCCGACGCCTTTCTGACCGCCAACCCGGACATCAACTACGACGACACTTTCCCGATTCCGCTGGGCGAGTGGGTCGTGGTCGGCAGTCTGCCGGAGACCGTGCTGTTCCAGGCCGACACCTACGTTGACCTGTTCGCGCAGATCATTGCCTCGTTCGGGCCAGGCGTCGAGTTCAACCTCAAGCCCAAGCAACTGGCCAAGACCGAAGCGCTGACCGCGCTCAACCGCATCCAGGTGCAGATGAGCAGCCTGAACAAGGAAAACGGCGGTTACACGCTGATGAACTTCAGCCAGTTGCTCGACGACGAGCTGCAAGTGGTGCTGGTCTACGGCAACGACGTGCCACGGGTAATGGAACTGTGCGCCGAAGTCGGCATTGCTGCCGCGCCGTCGCTGGAGGCCCTGAAGGTCGCCGTTCACGTCTGAACGCAATAAAAGGGAACCCTGTGCGCGGCCGTCTATCCTAAAAGTGCATGCCACTATTCTGGAGCGACACTATGGGTTCCACGTTCAACGGCCTGGTCGGCCTGATCATTCTTGCGCTCGACATCTGGGCGATCATCAATGTGCTGAAAAGCGGCGCCGAGACCGGGATGAAAATCCTTTGGGTGCTGCTGATCATCCTTCTGCCGGTACTGGGCCTGATCATTTGGGCGATTGCCGGGCCGCGGGGCAACGTGCGGATCTAGTTTCACAACTGAACAGGTTCTTTCCTGTGGGAGCGAGCTTGCTCGCGAAGGCGATTTTTCATTCAGCAAATGTGTTGAGTCGGATGGCCTCTTCGCGAGCAAGCTCGCTCCCACATTTGCCTTTCTGCGGCTTCAAAATGTCGTCTGTCAGCGGAAGGTTCGACCTGTCATCTTCGGCAACGTAGAATGCGCGCCTTTCCCGGGCGATCGAACCTGACGATTGGCGCCCGCGCATTCATCGGAGCACTTCACCATGACCGTCACCAAGACCAGCGAATACCTGGAAACCCTGTACGAAGGCTACGGCCAGCGTTTTCGCATGGAAAAACTGCTGCACGAAGTGCGCACCGAACATCAGCACCTGGTGATCTTCCAGAACCCGCGCATGGGCCGGGTGATGGCGCTGGACGGCGTGATCCAGACCACCGAAGCCGATGAATTCATCTATCACGAAATGCTCACCCACGTGCCGATCCTTGCTCACGGCACCGCCAAACGCGTGCTGATCATCGGCGGCGGCGACGGCGGCATGCTGCGCGAAGTGACCAAACACGCGAGCGTCGAGCACATCACCATGGTCGAGATCGACGGCACCGTGGTCGACATGTGCAAGGAGTTCCTGCCGAACCACTCCAGGGGCGCCTACGACGATCCGCGCCTGAATCTGGTGATCGACGACGGCATGCGCTTCGTCGCCACCACCACCGAAAAATTCGACGTGATCATTTCCGACTCGACCGACCCGATCGGCCCGGGCGAAGTGCTGTTCTCGGAAAACTTCTACCAGGCCTGCCACCGCTGCCTGAACGAGGGCGGCATCCTCGTGACCCAGAACGGCACGCCGTTCATGCAGATCGAAGAAGTGAAAACCACCGCCGGCCGCCTGCGCAGCCTGTTCCCGGACTGGCACTTCTATCAGGCGGCCGTGCCGACCTACATCGGCGGTTCGATGACGTTTGCCTGGGGTTCGACCAACCCGGCCTACCGCAAGCTGAGCCGCGAAATCCTGCAACAGCGCTTCATCGGCAGCGGCATCGTCACCCGCTACTACAACCCGGAAATTCACATCGGCGCCTTCGCCTTGCCGCAATACGTGCTGCAAGCGGTGAACAAGCCAAGCAACGACTGATCCTTCGCGGGTAAGAAAAAGCCGAGGCCTGTGTGCGAAAACACACCGGCCTCGGCTTTTTTTTAATGTTCAAGGCTGCAATCCCCGGGAACGATCAATCCTGACAAAAGTCGAGATAGATGTAAGCCCACTTGCGGGTTTGATCGAGGAGGCTCCGATGTCAAAGTGGAAAGTCACTTTCGTGGACGATCATGGTGAAACGATCGACGAAGTCTTCGAGTGCGAGGAATGCCCCAGTCATGAACGGGCAGCCCGCCTCATCAAGGAACGATTGCTGCCGGTCGCCGCCGAGCTTGACCTGAACGACCTGGAAGGGCGCACCGCCGATGCCGGCGTAAAAAGCCTGAAAACCCAGCACAGCATCGAAATCCGCAGCATCACCCCAATCTGAATCTTCTTTTACATTACTTGCCAGGCCTTGGCAGCGGCTCTCTCTTGGGGCTACTCTGCAAGCGAGATCAGCGAACGGATCGCTAAGGTCTGGTCTTGTCAGCTACATGCTTGTTTCCCGGCGGCAACGCGGTTGCCGTAATGCCTGGGCTGTTCGGCCAGGTGCAGGGAATACGGAAAGTCTATCCATCTATGCGAGGGGGACGTTTCATGAGCACAGCCTATCAAGAAGACATCAGCAGCAGCGTGCTGCGCCGCATGAAAGAAGGCGGTTTCGATTTTTCCCGATTCCATCCCATCGAGTTCTACGCCATTTTCCCGGACGAGGAGCGGGCGCGCAGGGCGGCAGGCAAGTTTCGCGGTGAATCCATCAATGCCCAGGTCAGTGCGCGCGACGACGGCGCCTGGTCGCTGGAATTGAGCAAAGTGATGTACGCAACCTACGACGATATTGGCGATTTCGAGCAGGGCTTTTCGGCGGTGGTCGAGCCTTTGGGCGGCATCATCGAAGGCTGGGGCGTGAAACAGGAGATCCGCAGCCGGCACCGTTTGAACTGATTACTCTCGCAACATGTCGAACTGCGGCTGACCTTCGGGTCGGCCGTTGTCGTTTCTGCACCTTGAACATTTCACGGCAAAACCCTGAAACAAGAAACCGGCGCAAAAAAAAGCCACCTGAAGAGGTGGCTGAAAGGGAAGACCGGAAGGAGAGGAAACCGGTCAGGGTTACGGCCGGGAGGGCTGCCGAGGCAAGCCGGATCAGTGGGGGCTGCGGGCTTCGTCAAGGACGTTTTTGCAGCGGATGCGCGGATTATCCTCAGCCGCCGGCGGGCAGTGAAATCAACTCTGACTATGCTGGTGATAGGCGACGGGACTGCGTCGCAATGAAGCGGGGGCGATCAGGTTGGGGCATTTGCCGCACAGGAATGGTGCGGTGCGTGCGACGTGAATATCCAACCGATTGATATCAAAGCGTTTATGCCGATGGCACGGGCCTTGCGATGGCCTGTATGTCCGGAGTGACAAGGAGTACGGCATGATCCGCACCTATTTTGATGAAATGTACGATGCCGGCGGCCAGATCCGCCCGCATTACCGGGAGTTTGCCCGCTGGCTGGCCGAGACGCCTGACGAATTGCTGGCCCAGCGGCGACGCGAGGCCGATCTGCTGTTCCATCGTGCCGGGATCACGTTCACGCTCTACGGGGACGAGCAAGGGACAGAACGCCTGATTCCCTTCGACACCATTCCGCGCAGCATCCCCGCCAGCGAGTGGCGGATTGTCGAGCGCGGCTGCATCCAGCGGGTCAAGGCGCTGAACATGTTCCTCGCCGACCTTTACCACGAGCAGCGCATCATCAAGGCCGGGATCATTCCAGCCGAGCAGGTGCTGGCCAACGAGCAATACCAGTTGGCGATGCAGGGGCTGGATCTGCACCGCGATATCTATTCGCACATTTCCGGCGTCGATCTGGTGCGTGACGGCGACGGTACGTATTACGTGCTCGAGGACAACCTGCGCACGCCGAGCGGCGTGAGCTACATGCTCGAAGACCGCAAGATGATGATGCGCCTGTTCCCCGAGCTGTTCGCCGCCCAGCGCATCGCCCCGATCGACCATTATCCGAACCTGTTGCTCGACACCCTGAAAAGTTCAAGCCCGATCGACGACCCGAGCGTCGTGGTGCTGACACCAGGTCGTTTCAACAGCGCGTTTTTCGAGCACGCGTTCCTCGCTCGGGAAATGGGCGTGGAACTGGTGGAGGGCGCGGACCTGTTCGTGCGCGACGACAAGGTTTTCATGCGCACCACCGACGGCCCGAAAGCGGTGGACGTGATCTACCGCCGGCTCGACGACGCGTTTCTGGATCCGCTGGCCTTCCGCCCGGATTCGATGCTCGGCGTGCCGGGGCTGCTGTCGTCCTATCGCTCGGGCAACGTGGTGCTGGCCAACGCGATCGGCACCGGCGTGGCGGACGACAAATCGGTGTATCCGTTTGTCACCGAGATGATCCGTTTCTACCTCGACGAAGAACCGATCCTGAAGAACGTGCCGACCTGGCAATGCCGTAATCCGTCCGAGCTTTCCCACGTGCTGGCCAATCTTCCCGATCTGGTGGTCAAGGAGACTCAGGGCTCCGGCGGTTACGGCATGCTCGTGGGGCCCGCAGCGACGACAGCGGAAATCGATGCATTCCGCGAGCGGATCAAGGCCAAGCCTCACGCCTACATCGCGCAACCGACGCTGTCGCTGTCAACCTGTCCGACCTTTGTCGAAAACGGCATTGCGCCGCGCCATATCGACCTGCGCCCGTTCGTATTGTCCGGCCGCGAAACCCGGGTCGTGCCCGGCGGTTTGACCCGTGTCGCCCTGCGTGAAGGCTCTCTGGTGGTGAATTCATCCCAGGGTGGCGGAACCAAGGACACCTGGGTGGTCGAGGATTGAAGGAAGCCTGCCATGTTAAGTAGAACTGCCTCGGATCTGTACTGGATGTCGCGTTACCTGGAGCGGGCGGAAAACCTCGCCCGCATGCTCGATGTCAGCTATTCGCTGTCGCTGATGCCGCAGGACGGCCGTGGCGACGGTCTGCACGAACTGGCGATGCCGCTGCTGATCACCGGCACGCTGGACGATTACCTGGAACGCCACGGCGAGTTGCATGCCGAACGATTGCTGCACTTTTTCGCCCTCGACGCGGCCAACCCCGCGAGCATCTACAGCTGTCTCGGTGCGGCGCGAGCCAGCGCCCACGCGGTGCGCGGTCGGATCACCGCCGACATGTGGGAGAACATCAACGCCACCTGGCTGGAGATCCGCGGGATTGCCAATCAGGGCCTCAGCCGCTATGGCATGAGCCGCTTCTGCGAGTGGATCAAGGAACGTTCGCATCTGTTCCGGGGGGCGTCCTACGGCACCATCATGCGTAACGATGCGTTTCGTTTCATTCGCCTGGGCACGTTCATCGAGCGCGCGGACAACACGCTGCGACTACTCGATGCTCGCTATGAAATGGCGGGTGATCAAGCCGAAGCGGTCAGCGATGGCACCGCTCACGCCTATTACCAGTGGAGTGCGCTGTTGCGAGCGCTGTCATCGTTCGAGGCCTACACCGAGATCTATCGCGATGCGCCGGGCGCCCGGCATGTGGCCGAGTTGCTGCTGTTGCGTGCCGATGTGCCGCGTTCGCTGCGGGCCTGCACCGAAGAAATCGACCAGATTCTGGCGCAGTTGCCGGGGGCAAACGGTCGTCCCGCGCAACGGCTTGCAGCGGAAATGGACGCACGCCTGCGCTACACCGGCATTCAAGAAATTCTCGAGGAAGGGCTGCACGCCTGGCTCACCGAGTTCATCCCGCTGGTTCGCCAGTTGGGCAACGCCATTCACAGTTCCTACCTGGAGGCCGCATGAGACTTTCCATCAGCCACGAGACCACCTATCACTACGAAGATCAGGTGCGCGCGAGCATCCAGTACCTGCGCCTGACACCCCACGACAGCGAGCGTCAGCATGTGCTGAGCTGGCAGCTCGACCTGCCGCGCCCGGTGCGGGCCCAGCTCGATCCGTTCGGCAACATCCTGCATGTGCTGACCATGGACGAGCCCCACGAAGCGATCATCATCGGTGCCCGTGGGCAGGTTGATATCGACGAATTGCGCGAAGCGGAGCATGAGAGCCAGTCGGCGCTGCCGTTCCTGCGTTTCACCCGGCTGACCGAGGCTGACGAGGCGCTGCGGGCGTTCGCCGAGAAGTCCTGCAAACAACGACGGGACCGCAACGCATTGATTGACCTGATGCATGGGCTGAACCAGCACATGACCTACACGCCGGGTTCCACCGAGGTCGACACCAGCGCCGCCGAGGCCTTCGCCGGACGTGCGGGTGTTTGCCAGGACCACGCCCACGCATTTCTGGCCTGTGCGCGCAGCCTCGGTGTGCCGTCGCGCTATGTGTCGGGTTATCTGTACAGCGAGGATTGCGAACACCTGGCCAGTCACGCCTGGGCCGAAGCCTGGATCGATGACGCCTGGTACAGCTTTGACGTGACCAATGAACTGGCGCGGCCGGAACGACACTTGAAATTGGCGGTGGGCCTGGATTACCTCGACGCCTGCCCGGTGCGGGGCATGCGTCGGGGCGGCGGGTCAGAGCAGATGCACGCGAAAGTGCTGGTGTCGCCGACACCTGCGCCGGTTATCTCGGTGCAACAGCAGTAAACGATGTTGTCGGTTTACTTGGCGGGCGCAACCTTGCGCCCGGCCATGTGCTGTAAGTACCCCACCAGTTTCTGCAGATCCGCGTCCGGTAACACCTCGGCGGAAAACCCCGGCATCTTCGCCTGTGGCCACTGGCGCAGACTCTGCGGATCGCGGATGTAGCGCTTGAGGAAGTCCGCGCCGAAGTATTCGGTCGGGTTGTATGGAATATTCAGGTCCGGCCCGAATTGCGCATCGCCCGCACCATTGAGGCGATGGCAGGCCAGGCAATTCTTCTGGAATAGCGCGAAACCTTGATTCACCGGATCATCGGCCTTCAGCGCAGGATCCGGCAGCAGGGCAGGGAAGCGCTCGGCCACTGGCGCCATGCGCTTGATGCTCGCGACTTCAAATGGCCATTGTTCCGGACTGATATTGCCGGCCTGCGGATCGGTCCACACCAGATAGAACGGCCCGGCGCTGTGCTTGCCCTCCGACAGCGGCGGCCAGGGCTGTGCCGGATCTTCGATGGCCAGCCAGGCGCGCGAACCCTTGTTGTTCAGTAGCGGCGCGGCGGACAGCTCAGCGGCAAAACCGTCCAGCGCTACGGCTTGCAGGTGATCGTCCGGTTTGATGCCGGGCAGCAGCGCGGCCATCGGCACGGCGCGATAAGTCATGTCCTTCTTGTAGGACACATCATTCTTGATCGTGAGGGTTTGTACCTGAGGATGCTTGAGCAATTCCTCGGTCTGCCAGATGCGGCTGTTCTCGCCCAGCTCCAAATTCAGCTGTGCGGCAGACAGGGGCAAGCTCAGCAGCATGGCCCCGAACATAATGAGCGTTTTCAAGTGATCGCCGTCCATGTCGTGGAAGTGCGCAGAGATTGGCACAGCCACGCTGGCCCGGATAGCGGGCCAGTCACATTTTCAGTGGCGATGAACTATACCTGCCGCTTGAATCAGCCGATGACCTTGGTCAGATTCGGCAGAATCAACAACAGCGTCGTGGCGAAAAGAATGAGCCCTGCTTGACGAACTTTCGGTTGTTTGAACATGGCTTGACCGCCTTTTTTGTTATTTCCTGATGCTTGCCTGCATGTCCATGATGGCAAGCGCTGCACTTCCTGTAGCGAACGCCTGTCTCGGCAAAACCCGACGACAATGACGTACATCTTCACCTTAGGGCCCGCGTCACGCTTCGCTTAGATCCATTTCGTATGTATTTCATACTGATCGCGATTAAAAAGGCATGAGGCCCATTGCCAGCTTCTTTGTCGCCCTTTTGCTAGACAGCTCGCGCACCTGAACCGGTTAATCAAGGCACGGATGACCGTCCGTCTGAGCGTGCGCGTCAACGTCATTGAGCGCTGTGGTCATTGAATCCATGACCTGCGAAGACAACAGTGACAGCACGAATTTCACTCACCGCACAGGTTCGAGGACGTCATGACCCAAGCTTTGATTTTCGACGCGTTACGTACGCCCCGTGGCAAGGGCAAGGCCGACGGTTCGCTGCACAGCGTCAAACCGGTGAACCTGGTGGCCGGGCTCTTGAGCGCTTTGCAGGTTCGTACCGAACTGGACACCAGCCAGGTCGATGACGTCGTGCTCGGTTGTGTCACGCCGATTGGCGATCAGGGCTCGGACATCGCCAAGACTGCCGTGCAGGTGGCCGATTGGGACGTCAGCGTCGCGGGCGTGCAGATCAACCGCTTCTGCGCGTCAGGGCTGGAGGCGGTAAACCTGGGGGCGATGAAAGTGCGCTCCGGGTTCGAAGACCTGGTGGTGGTCGGCGGTGTGGAATCCATGTCCCGCGTGCCGATGGGTAGCGACGGCGGCGCTTGGGCGCTGGATCCGCAAACCAATTTGCACAGCCATTTCACACCGCAAGGCGTCGGCGCGGATCTGATCGCCACGCTTGAAGGTTTCAGCCGTCAGGACGTCGATGCCTACGCGCTGCACTCGCAGCACAAAGCCGCTCGCGCCCGGGCCGACGGTTCGTTCAATAAGTCATTGGTGCCGGTGCAGGACCAGAACGGCATCATCCTGCTCGATCACGATGAGTTCATTCGTGCAGAGTCGACCCTTGAAGGTCTGGGCAAGCTCAAGCCGAGCTTCGAGATGATCGGCCAGATGGGTTTCGACGCCACGGCATTGCGGGTCTACAGCCATGTCGAGCGCATCAACCATGTGCACACGCCGGGCAACAGCTCGGGGATCGTCGACGGCGCGGCACTGATGTTGATCGGCTCCGAGGCCAAGGGGCGGGCGCTGGGCCTGCAACCCCGGGCGCGGATCGTCGCCACGGCGATCACCAGCACTGACCCGACCATCATGCTCACCGGCCCGGCGCCGGCCACTCGCAAGGCGCTGGCCAAGGCCGGGCTGCGGGTGGAAGACATCGACCTGTTCGAGGTCAACGAGGCGTTTGCCTCGGTGGTGCTGAAGTTCATCAAGGACATGGCTGTCGACCCGGACAAGGTCAACGTCAATGGCGGCTCGATCGCCATGGGCCACCCGTTGGGGGCCACCGGTTGCGCGATCCTCGGCACCTTGCTCGATGAACTGGAAGCCCGACGCCTGCGCTACGGCCTCGCGACGCTGTGCGTCGGCGGCGGCATGGGTATCGCCACCATCATCGAACGCCTCTGACCCCAAGGAATCCTGTCATGACCCAAGCCATTCGTTACGAAAAAGGCCAGGACGGCATCGTCCTCCTGACCATCGACATGCCGGGCCAGAGCGCCAACACCATGAACGCGGTGTACCGCGAGGCCATGGCCGAAAGCGTCGCCCGATTGCAGGCGGAAAAAGATGACATCGCCGGGGTGATCATCACGTCGGCCAAGAAAACCTTCTTCGCCGGTGGCGACCTGAATGAACTGATCAAGGTTGGCAAGCCCGAAGCCAAGGCTTTCTACGACATGGTGCTGACCCTCAAGGGGCAGTTGCGCACCCTGGAAACCCTCGGCAAACCGGTGGTCGCGGCGATCAACGGCGCGGCGCTCGGCGGCGGCTGGGAAATCTGCCTGGCCTGCCACCACCGCGTGGCCATGGACGATGCGTCGATACAGCTCGGTTTGCCGGAAGTGACCCTCGGGCTGTTGCCGGGCGGCGGTGGCGTGGTGCGCATGGTGCGCATGCTCGGTATTGAAAAGGCTCTGCCATATCTGCTCGAAGGCAAGAAGGTTCGTCCGCAACAGGCATTGCAGGCGGGTTTGATCGATGAGCTGGCGGCGGATCGCGATGAGTTGCTGGCCAAGGCCCGGGCCTGGATTCTGGCCAATCCTGCGGCCGTGCAGCGTTGGGACGTAAAGGGCTATCAGATTCCCGGCGGTACGCCGTCGAACCCGAAAGTCGCGCAGATGCTGGCGATTGCGCCGTCGATCCTGCGCACCAAAACCCAGGGCACGTTGCCGGCGCCGGAGAAGATTCTGTGCGCGGCGGTGGAAGGCGCGCAGGTGGATTTCGACACGGCGCACCTGATCGAAACCCGTTATTTCACTGAACTGACCACTGGCCAGATCTCGAAAAACCTGATCGGCACCTTCTGGTTCCAGCTCAATGAAATCAATGCCGGCGGTTCTCGGCCGCAGGGTTTTGCGCCTTATGTGACGAAGCGTGTGGGCGTCCTCGGCGCGGGCATGATGGGCGCGGGAATCGCCTATGTCAGCGCGTCGGCCGGGATCGACGTCGTGCTCAAGGACGTCAACCTCGCGGCTGCGGAAAAGGGCAAGGCGCATTCGGCGGCGTTGCTGGACAAGAAAGTTGCTCGCGGGCAGATGAATGCGCAACAGCGTGAAGCGGTTCTGGCGCGTATCCAGACCACTGAAAGCGATACCGATCTGGCAGGCTGCGATCTGATCATCGAGGCGGTGTTCGAGGATCGTCAACTCAAGGCCAAGGTCTCGGCAGCGGCGCAGCAAGTGGTCGGCGCCGACGCGGTGATTGCTTCCAACACCTCTACCTTGCCAATCACTGGTTTGGCGACCGCAGTACCGGATCAAGGCAAGTTCATCGGCCTGCACTTCTTCAGCCCGGTGGAAAAAATGCCGTTGGTGGAAATCATCAAAGGCGCGCAAACCAGCGACGAAACCCTCGCACGCGGGTTCGATTTCGTACTGCAAATCAAGAAAACCCCGATTGTGGTCAACGACAGTCGCGGCTTCTTCACTTCGCGAGTATTCGGCACCTTCATCAATGAAGGCATTGCGATGCTGGGTGAGGGCGTCAGTGCGCCGATGATCGAGACCGAAGCGCGCAAGGCCGGCATGCCTGTCGGGCCGCTGGCGATCTCTGACGAAGTTTCCCTCAGCCTGATGAGCCATATCCGTCAACAAACGGCCAAAGACCTTCAAGCAGAAGGGAAACCGCTGATTGAGCACCCGGCGTTTGCCGTGATTGACTTGCTGCTCAACGAATACAAGCGGCCGGGCAAGGCCGCGGGAGGCGGTTTTTATGAGTACCCGTCGGGTGGGCAGAAGCATCTGTGGCCCGAACTGAAAACCCGCTTCGAGAAAGCCGACGGGCAGATTTCGCCGAAGGACGTGCGTGATCGACTGCTGTTCGTGCAGGCGATTGAAACCGTACGTTGCGTGGAGGAGGGCGTGCTGACGTCGACGGCGGATGCGAACGTCGGCTCGATTTTCGGTATCGGCTTCGCGGCATGGACGGGCGGTGCGCTGCAGTTCATCAACCAATATGGGGTGAAGGACTTTGTCGCGCGGGCGCAGTACCTGGCGGAACAGTACGGTGAGCGTTTCGCACCGCCAGCGCTGCTGCTGGAGAAGGCTGCGAAAGGCGAGTTGTTCTAACGGGCTGGGAACGCATTTCGGGGCTTGCCTTGCCGGGTGGTTTCGAGGCAGGCTCTGGGGTGTGCATTATTCCCATCACGTGTCAGGTATTTTTTATGTCGCTACGCATCTGCATTCTGGAAACCGACATCCTGCGTCCGGAACTGGTCGATCAATATCAGGGTTACGGGCAGATGTTCCAGCGCCTGTTCTCGCAGCAACCGATCGCCGCCGAGTTCACGGTCTACAACGTGATGCAGGGCGATTATCCGAGTGATGACCTGACCTTCGATGCTTACCTGGTGACCGGCAGCAAGGCCGACTCGTTTGGTACCGATCCGTGGATCCAGACACTCAAGCAATACCTCCTGACCCGTTATGAGCGCGGCGACAAACTGCTGGGCGTGTGCTTCGGCCATCAGTTGCTGGCACTGCTGCTGGGCGGCAAGAGCGAGCGTGCTACGCAAGGTTGGGGCGTCGGCATTCACAATTACAAACTGGCGGCCAAGGCACCGTGGATGAGCCCGGTGCGCGAAGAGCTGACGCTTTTGATCAGCCACCAGGATCAGGTGACGGTGCTGCCGGAGAACGCAACGGTGATTGCTTCCAGCGATTTCTGCCCGTACGCGGCGTACCACATCAACGATCAGGTGCTGTGCTTCCAGGGACATCCGGAATTCATTCACGACTATTCGCGAGCGCTGCTGGATCTGCGTCAGGAAGCGCTGGGCGAGCAGGTCTACAGCAAGGGCGTGGCCAGTCTGGAACATCAGCACCACGGCACCACCGTGGCGGAATGGATGATGCGCTTCGTGGCGCACAAACCGACCGCTGCTTGAGCCCTGACGCCCTCGTGCCTTGCAACGGGGGCGTTTTTTCTTATAGCCAGCCGGATTTCTTGAAGCTTGCCCACAGGCTCACGCAGCCGACCGTGATAAATCCCAGCACGCCGAAATAGCCGTAATGCCAGCTCAGCTCCGGCATGTTCTGGAAGTTCATCCCGTAAATCCCGGCCACCGCCGTCGGGAACGCCAGAATCGCCGCCCACGCAGCGAATTTACGCTGCACGACGCTCTGGCGTGAGGCTTCCAGCAGCACGCCGATTTCGATGGTCTGGCTGGCGATGTCGGCCAGGGTGGTCAGATCTTCCATCTGCCGGTTCACGTGGATCTGTACGTCGCGAAAGTACGGGCGCATGTTCTTGTCGATGAAGGGGAAGCTCAGCTTCTGCAGTTCCTCGCCGATTTCCACCATCGGCGCGGCGTATCGACGCAAACGCAGGACATCGCGACGCAGGCCGTGAAGCTTCTGGATGTCGTGCTCATTCAGTGCGCTGCACAACACGTTGCGCTCCAGTTCATCTATCTCGGCGTGGATCGCTTCACCCACCGGCTGATAGTTTTCGATGACGAAATCCAGCAGCGCATACAGTACGAAATCTTCCCCGTGTTCCAGCAACAGTGGCCGCGCCTCACAGCGTTGGCGGACATGGGCGTAGGACGCCGAGTGACCGTTGCGGGCGGTGATGATGTAGCCCTTGCCGGCGAAGATGTGGGTTTCGATGAACTGCAGAATTCCGTGTTCGCGCACCGGCGAGTAGGTGACGATGAATAGCGCGTCGCCAAAGGTTTCCAGCTTCGGCCGGCTGTGCTTTTCCAGGGCGTCTTCAATGGCCAGTTCGTGCAGGTTGAACTGGCGTTGCAGGTTGGACAGTTCCTGAGCGTTCGGCTCTTCGAGGCCGATCCAGACGAAGTGGCCGGTCTTGGCGGCCCAGGCCGCGCCTTCGTCGAGGGAAATATTGGTGACTTTCTTACCGGCGCTGTAAACCGCAGCAGCAACAACTCGACCCATGGTGGTGATTCACTTCTTCTTGACAGATGGCAGGGGAGACATGACTTCAGCTTAGCCATGTCGCTGCTTGAGAGTCAGTGAAATCTGCACAGTTCACCGGGCAAAAGAAAACCCGCACGGGGCGGGCTTCTTTTTTATGCGGCTTGCAGTTGCCGATCCATTGCATCGATGCACTCGCGCATCTGCTCGCGGCACTGGCTGATGAGCATGGGCATGTCGTCCATGGTCAGTCCGGCGGTAGGAATGGCCGGCAGCGAGCGTATGAGAATTTTCCCGCTGTGCCAGCGGTTCAGGCGCATGTGCTTGATGTAGCTGCTGACACACACCGGAACGATCGGCACTCCGGCGGCGATGGCCATCTGGAATGCGCCTTTCTTGAACGGCAGCATTTCCTCACCCAGGTTGCGAGTGCCTTCCGGGAAGACCCAGATCGAGGTGTCCTTGTGCTGCAAGGTGTCAGTGGTGGTCAGCATCGACCGGCGCGCCTTGTGCGCGTTCCCGCGATCGATCAACACATTGCCCGCCAGCCAGAACAGCTGCCCGAACAGCGGCACCCACTTCAGGCTTTTTTTGCCGATGCACACCGTACGACGCGGCACCACGTTACCGAACACGAACAGGTCGTAGTTGGACTGGTGGTTGGCAATGATCACGCAGCTGTCGGGTTTGTTCATCAATGGGCCCACATCGGCCTTCACCCGCAGACGCAAAATGCACATGGCCGGCAATGCATAGAGGCGGGCACACAGGCGACTGTTGTCCGGATTGAATGGCCGGCACAGCCCGAGTATCACTCCGAGTATTCCCGCAAGAATAAAGTGCAGGCTCATCAATAACATACGAAACACAAACAGCATTTTCAGGCCCATCGGGACAAAAGGTGGCGCAGTGTACGGATGTGCACTGTTTTCGGCAATTGCCGCTAAAGAGTCCGGAGATGGGCGATGTTTAAGCGCATGTTTCCGACTTGTTGGTCAGAGGCGTCCTAGAGCTGCTGCCGAGTTTTCAACAGAGCGTGCAAGAAAAAGCCCGACACGACGGTCGGGCTTTTCTGAATCGGGGCGAGCCGGGTATCAGCCCAGATGCTCCTGATCCTGGATGATCGCGTTGTCCAGAGTTTCCAGCAGCGCCTTGCGCACCTTCAACTTGGTGTTCTTGTGCGCAGTCATGTTGATCTTCTTCAGCTGACGCGCGGCGGCGAGGGCGGCACCTTGCAGTTCCTCGGCAGAAACTACTTTGTCGAGGAAACCGGCATCCACTGCACTTTGCGGATCAAACATCTCGCCGTTGATCACCGAACGGTGGAAAGCCGAGCGACGCAGGCGATCACGGGCCAGCTCGATGCCGGCGTGGTGCATGGTCATGCCGATCTGCACTTCATTCAGACCAATGCTGAACGGGCCGTCGACACCGATCCGATAGTCGGCGGACAACAGAATGAACGCACCTTTGGCCACGGCATGTCCCGGGCACGCAACGATCACCGGGAACGGGTGCGACAGCAGGCGGCGGGCCAGGGTCGAGCCGGCGGTTACCAGCGACACCGCTTCCTTAGGGCCGGCAGTCATCACTTTCAGGTCATAGCCGCCAGAGAGAATGCCCGGCTGACCGGTGATGATCACGACGGCACGATCCGCCACTGCCTGATCCAGCGCCGCGTTGAAGGCTGCGATCACGTCCGGGGAAATGGCGTTGACCTTGCCGTTGCTCAGGGTCAGGGTCGCGATACCGTCTTCGAGGTGGTAGGCAATCAGGTCGCTCATGGCGCAATTCCTTATAAGAAAGATGGGCAGACGTTACCCACCGTCGCCGGTCAGGTAAAGCAATGTGACTGACCCGCCAGTCACCGTTTGCCGACTGACACGACGCGTGGCTGACGCATTCGCGCCCATATAGAAGGGCTGCGCTCACCGGAGATTGGCCGGATCGTCATGGTTCCATGAGGGGGGGTAACGACTTTTTCTCTTAACCGCATGAAAATTCTGAAAAAAAGTTTGCCATCAGAAAAGCTTTCGACTACATTAGCGCGCCTCGACAGACAGAACATGTTTGAAGAGATACGGTGAAGTGTCCGAGTGGCTTAAGGAGCACGCCTGGAAAGTGTGTATACAGGAAACTGTATCGAGAGTTCGAATCTCTCCTTCACCGCCAAATTCGATGTAAACAAAACCCCTGGTTTCTATGGAAACCAGGGGTTTTGTGCATTCTGGCGCCAGTATTTTTTGGTCACAGAGACGGATTCGGCTTCCTTTTGCCAGGGCATTACAATCGCGGCTATTTCCGGCATGTAAAAGGACGACCTCCATGATCATTTCTACCACCCACTCCATCGAAGGCCGGCAAATTACGGCTTATCTGGATATCGTCAGTGCCGAGTCGGTGCAGGGCGTGAATGTGATTCGCGATATGTTTGCCGGGATGCGGGACTTTTTCGGCGGGCGTTCGCAGACGCTGGAGCGGGCGTTGAAGGAGGCGCGTGTTCAGGCGACTGACGAGATCAAGGAGCGCGCGCGGGCTTTGCAGGCGGATGCGGTGGTCGGGGTGGATTTCGAGATCAGCATGCCGGCAGGGAAGGGTGGCATGGTAGTGGTGTTTGCGACCGGCACGGCGGTCAAGTTGCGCTGAGGCATGTGAGCCCATTCAATGGAATGGGCCCTTTACTGACAATCAGCCCTGTGGTTTGAGCAGCGCGGTGCCTTTCAAGTCGTAGGTCAGCAGCGTTTTTAGCGGCGCGGGACCAATGGTTCGTCATTGTGTTTAATTTCCGTAGGCCATTCGTCGGCCCCCAGATGATCTGAATCACAAGTCCAGGAATGACCGGCTAGTCTCAAAAGCCTTGGAGGTCGATATTTTTTCAGGCAAAAGGGTTTGCCGGTGTCGGCCCGCATTTGAAAAGGGGTGATGAGATGACTGATCCGTACATCGAAGACGACGGGGCTGAATTTCCATTCAACAATTGCGTGCGCTGCGGCCAGACGGAGTATCAGGCCGGGTTTGGCGAGGACCCGGTGCAGACCGGCAAGATTAAGTCCACGGCACCCAAGGGGCCGAAGGCGAAGTTCCTGCCGAAGGTCACCACTCGCTCCAGAAAGTGATCCTTATCCTGCAACGCCTCGCCATTGAACGGGGTTTTTTATGCTCTGCCTTGGTCAGGAAGCGTCTTACATCGATTGAGGATTTTGTCTGGTTTTTTTCACAAACTTTTCACACCTGCGTTAGTAGGGTGAAGCCATCCGTTAGAAAGCAAGTCTCCAGCCCGTCTCCCCAGCGGGCTTTTTTTTGCTCGTCATAAAACCTTTTCTGTATTCGCTGTCCAATCGGCGCCAAGCGCGTTGCGACGCTGGACATTGACGCGGCAAGAGCATTCAATCTGCGACCTTTTTTATTCCTTCTGTTGAGGTTTTTCGTCATGCGTTTAACTCTGCCTGCTCTGGTTCTGGGGCTTCTGGTTGCTCAAGGTGCGATGGCTGGCGACGGTACCGCCGCATTGGGTGGCGGTCTGGGCGGCGCTCTGGGTAACGTGGTTGGTCAGAAAATGGGCGGCAGCACCGGTGCAGCGATTGGTGCAGGTGTGGCAGGTGCGGCCGGCAGCGCATTGGCTGCCAAGAAAGGGGCTCGTACCAAAGCGGCCATTGGCGGCGGTGTCGGTGCGGCAGGCGGTTCGGTGATCGGTAACAGCCTGGGCGGCAAGACCGGCGCCACCATCGGTGCTGGCCTGGGCGGCGCAGCCGGTGGCGCGGTGGGCAGCAATCTGTCCAAGGGCCATAAGCGTCACTGATTGCCAACGCGTGACTGAAAAGGCCCGGCTTCATGCCGGGCCTTTTCGTTGCTGAACGTTTTTGCCGGATGCGCCTCCAATACCACATAGCCCCCTCCGCGGGCGTACCGTCCCGACTCGGGACCTGTGAGGTCTGTATGCGATTGACATTATCCGCATTGGTTTTGGGATTGTTCGTGGCCCAAGGTGCCATGGCCGCCGGCGATGGCACTGCCGCCGTGGGTGGCGGATTGGGTGGCGCGTTGGGCAATGTGGTCGGCGGCCAGCTCGGTGGCAGTACCGGCGCGGCGGTAGGTGCTGGCGTTGGCGGTGCGGCCGGCAGTGCCGTTGGAGCGAACAAACGCAATCGTACGGAAGCCGCCATTGGCGGCGGCCTCGGCGCCGCAGGCGGTTCAGTGGTCGGCAACAGCCTCGGTGGCTCGACCGGTTCGACCATCGGCGCAGGGCTGGGCGGCGCGGCGGGTGGTGCGGTCGGTAACAACCTGGGGGACGATGGCGGCAAGTCGCATTCCGGTGGTGGCCACAAGCACAAGTACAAACACAAGAACCGTCATCGTTGAGTGATGGGTTCTACAGAAACCCGGTTTTAAGCCGGGTTTTTTTACGCCTGCGCGTCATGCGCAGGAACGAATGGCGACCATACTTTTCGAACGTCGTATACGAATGCAATTGACGAGGTACGCCATGACTCCTGAAACCGAAGGCAAGGAAGAAAAAGGCCCGAGCGGATTGCCGTTTATCAATGATCCGGGGAATGAAGATCCGGGGTCGTTGATGGATGATGCGACGGTTCCGCTTATGGAGGGTGAGGACGAGCTTGAGTATGAGGATTTTGATGATGATGAGTGATGGGGCACTCGCATCAATTTTCCTGCAGCGATTTTTTGGTGTGCTGTTCGTTAGATTTAAGTAATCTCAACTGAAACAAAATAAAGTGGTTGAGCATGTCTCTTTATAAAAAAAATCGCAAATCTACCAAATAAAATATATCGCGATGGAAGTTAAAGTTTCAGGTCTTAAGGTTTTAATTAAGTTTCATGGAGTGGAGTGGTGGTCAGATAAACCGTAGGTTCGCGAAGGCATATAAAAGCGGTCGTGAAGTGTATCGATGAGTTATCAGAGACGGCCGAAACTTCAAACCGTGAACCAGTATTTTTGATGGTTAACCTCAGGTTTTTGTCTGTAGGTAAATTGTGTAATGCCAAATCCTCTATTTCGCTGCATGTTATACCTATGCGGCAAGCGTTAAATCCCATTTTTTCCCATTTTTTCGGAGGAGTGTCCGGGATTTCAGGTATGTCGAAACCTAAGGTGACGGTCGAGTAATTGTTGTCGATATTTAAGATGAAAAGTTTAATTTCTCCAATGGCTATTGGGGAGCTAAAGATCATGTTGAAAAAAGTGCTTTCTGCTACATCGGTCCAGTGCTTCATGGTTATTTCCTAAAAGGATAGTGCTCGT
This sequence comes from Pseudomonas sp. B15(2017), assembly GCF_002113215.1. NCBI lineage: Bacteria > Pseudomonadati > Pseudomonadota > Gammaproteobacteria > Pseudomonadales > Pseudomonadaceae > Pseudomonas > Pseudomonas sp. B15(2017). The sequence goes on along the minus strand of NZ_NEJZ01000028.1, from coordinate 512 downwards.
CTGTATTTTTAACTTTTCCAGTTCTTGGGTTGGCTGCGGGGCGGATGTTGAAATGTGGTCCTTGATCTCCAGTTTTCCTAGGATCGCCGAATTTATGCCCGGCAGAGTGATCTTGCAATATGAGCTTGAAACCATCCTCTCGAGTATACATATACTGCCTAGTTCTAATGGGTATGCCGGAGTCGTTCAAGATGCTTCTGCCGTTTATATCGGTCATGTTGATGTAAATAAACTGACCTGGTTTGCCACTGATCTCGTCAAACTGTACGTCTGGCTGTTGACCTTTTGGAATCCCTGCATCAGCTTTTGCCTGTCTGAAAGCGCCGCGTCTGGAAACATTCGGAAGCTCAACCTCACCAAAATCTGAACAAGCAACTGATTTCCCATTTTTGGGCGGACAATTGGACGTCAATCCCAACGGATCCACCCACCCCGTGGGATTCGGCACGTACCGGTACTGGTTCAGCCCCCCGGCCAGCTTCACCGGATCCGGCGTCAGGTACCGGCCCACC